>CAYQRA010000316.1:0-7691 GCA_964419315.1 uncultured Saprospiraceae bacterium
TTATTTTGTAAATGACTATCCACTCGAGTCTAGAACAAAGCAAGTCTACACCGTACTCACCTATAATATTCAAATGGGATTCAATGTGGAACAAAGCCCTTTTAGCAATGGTGAAGTTGGTGGTAGTATCGAACATTTGGATAGCTTAGTAGAAGCAATTCAAAGCCTTGATCCTGATTTTGTGGCCCTGCAAGATGTGGCTAGAAATGTGACTCATACCATCATTCAAGATCAAGCTGCCTATCTGGCGGAAGCTCTAAAAATGAATTATGCCTATGCTGATTATGGCGAAGTCAATACGGGCAAAGATATTTTTATTCGAGGGTCGAGAGGTCATTTATTAATGACCAAATATGAGATCCAAAGCATCGAGAATATCGAAATTTTAAACCAGTCTAGGTATGAAAGTCGTTATTGCCAAGTGAGTACGATCAAGATCAATGAGCAACAGTCCATCTCCTTACTCAATACTCACTTTAGAGGAGGTGCTTCGCAAGAAGAAAAATTTTACGAGTCCAATACCATTCTTGAAATTGCAGAAGCACAGCAACATCCGATTGTACTTTGTGGAGATTTTAATAATACGCTCAATACCACTCACGTTAGTAGTATCGACGAGGTCTACCCTTCTGTACTTGGATTGGTTTCGAATCTGGAAAGAATCAAGGTGGAAGAGAATTTTGGCAAGATTGATAATATTTTTGTGGAGGAGGAATTTCTCAAGGTACAAGAAATTGGATTGATGAAGCCGCAGTATTGGTATTTATCGGATCATCGATGTTTATTTGCTCGTTTTACTTTTCGGTAATTTCTAATAAAAAAACGGCAATAGATTTTACACCCATTGCCGTTTTTTTTGTAGAAATTATTGGTGTGCTACTCCGTTGGTCGATCTGGATAGCGAACCATTTTAATCTGAATGCCTTTAGGATTTTTAGGCGTATTTCCTAGAAAAATAGTAATCTCATCCGATGGGCCATTGAGCTTATATTGAATATCTAAGCCCTCATTTTTGTCATAGAAAAAATTGATCAATTGAGACTCTGGGTCAAAATCCCACTTCCCACTATTGGTTTGATCTTGCCAGACCCCACTCGTAAAAGTTTGATCTCCTTTAAGGTCGATCCAGCGTCCGGTGTAAAAATCTCTAGTTTTAGCATCTTTGATGCCAGCAATACTTTGGTAATGCCAGATCCCTACATGCGGCGATAAGATATCCGGGTCTACCTTTACGGGCTCTCCCGTTTGCACCGGTCCGGTAGCTGGGGAAGTTACAGAGGTGGTAACCGAAGCCGCATTGGAAGTCGGCGAAGAACTATCGGGTGCACAAGCGACCCAAAGCGTAAGACTGATAAAAAGCAAGCAATATTTTTTCATAGGTCTAATTTCATTTTAGAGTATGTTTTAAGGATCGGCGAATTCGCATCGCCCTTTTATCTATGAAGTTGTTTTAAAATGGAGGTTGATATTAGTTGTAAGTGCTTGTATTTCAAGACGAAGTTCCATTTTTTTTTCGTAGCCAAAGCTACGGTGAAAAAAATTAACTGAAGTATTGGAATTCAATGACTTGCAAATAAATCATCTGTCTATTTTAAAACAACTTCTATAATACCAAATTTAAGCCAAGCTTAAGAAACCAACGTTTCTTTCGGTAAAATTTCCGCTTCCTTCCCATTAATTACCAATTTTATGGGCTTATCGGTCTGATTGATGATATTGGTTTCTTTTTGATTGACCTTCACTTCCAGAACTTGTCCTCTAAATCGGATTTTAAAAGAATAAGCAGTCCACTCTTTGGGAATAATCGGGTTAAAGACCAATTGATCTTCCCGAACACGCATCCCACCAAATCCTTGGACAATGGACATCCAAGTACCGGCCATACTCGTGATGTGACAACCTTCCGCAGTATCATTATTATAATCATCCAAGTCGAGACGAGCAGTGCGCAGATACAATTCGTAAGCTTTTTCTACCATCTGCAAACGAGCCGCTAAGATCACATGCACACAAGGCGACAAGGAGGATTCGTGAACCGTTCGGGGCTCATAATATTCAAAATTCTTTCGAATGCTTTCCTCCTCAAAACGATCTTCGAGGAAATAAATGCCTTGTAAAACATCGGCTTGCTTAATAAAACAAGAACGAAGAATACGATCCCAAGACCAATGCTGAGAAATCGGTCGCTCCGCCGCAGGGATATCATTGGCCATCAATTGCTCTTTGTCCAAATACCCATCTTGTTGTAGAAAAATTCCTAGTTCCTCATCTACGGGCAAGTACATATTTTCCAGTATCTTTTTCCATTGATTCCGCTCGGTGTATTCGTAAAATTTTATCTTCTCTTCAATGGCCGTATAAGAATCAGGAGCCGTTTGTTGCACATACTCAATCGCTTCAATCGTATACTCCAAACACCACATGGCGATGGTCGTAGTGTACCAATTATTATTGACATTATTTTCGTACTCATTTGGTCCGGTCACGCCATGCATGACATACTGTTTTTTGTGCTCCGAGTAATGGACCCGCTGCGACCAAAAACGAGCAATGCCGATCAAGACTTCTAGTCCATATTCACTCAAATAATCTTTATCCCCCGTGTATCGAATATAATCGTATATCGCAAAAGCGATGGCGCCATTGCGGTGAATTTCTTCGAAAGTAATCTCCCATTCATTATGACATTCTTCCCCATTCATGGTGACCATTGGAAAAAGTGCGGCACCTTCTTTAAAGCCTAGTTTCGCTGCATTTTCAATCGCTTTCTCTAAGTGATTATAACGATAGATCAACAGTTTTTTGGCAACGGCAGGATCGGCGGTAGCCAGGTAAAAAGGCAGGCAATAAGCCTCGGTATCCCAATAAGTACTTCCTCCATATTTCTCTCCTGTAAATCCTTTTGGTCCGATGTTTAATTTTTCATCTTCTCCGGTGTAGGTTTGGTTGAGTTGAAAAATATTAAACCGAATGCCTTGTTGAGCCGCTACATCTCCTTCGATGATGATATCACTCTCCTCCCACTTTTTGGCCCAAGCCGCCTTCTGTTCGCTCATCAATTTATCAAAGCCTTTTTGGGCAGCAAGCGCCACTACTCCTTGGCAACGTTTGGCCAATTCTTCTTTCCCGTGATTTTCGGAAGAAAGATTAGCAGCGTATTTATAAATAGCGATTAGGTCTCCTTCTTCACAAGTAAAGTCTACTAGGCAACCAATGTATTTTTCTCGTTTGTTGATTTGGGTTTTCCCTTCTACCTCTTCGCCGTTTTTTAGAATTTGAAATTGCATGCCCGTACAAACCTGGAAAGCCGTTTTGCGCGTTTCCATCGTGAGTGTTCCGCTCCGGTGTTTTACCTCTGCAGCAATGCCATCCCAAAATTTCTCTTTGTAATTGGCATCTTCATTTTCTACATCCCCATCCACAAAAGGTTCTATGGATATCTTACCCGAAAAATTGACGGGTTGGAAACCATAACAAATAGCTCCGACTTCATCATCCACGATGCTACAAAAACGACGACTTTTTACTTTTACAATTTTTCCACTGACCAAAGTCGCTTCAAAGCTGCGCTCTAGGTATCCTTCCTTCATATTTAGAATCCGAAGAAAGTTATGGATTTCACAATGATTAAGATCTAGTACTTCGCCATCAATTTTGATATTGATTCCCACCCAGTTGGCAGCATTCAATACTTTGGCAAAATAATCTGGGTAGCCATTTTTCCACCAACCAACTTTGGTTTTGTCTGGATAATAAATCCCAGCAACATAATTTCCGAGCAGGGAGTCTCCACTGTAAGACTCTTCGAAATTGGCTCTTTGTCCCATGCGACCATTGCCAATACTAAAAATACTTTCTGAAACCCTGTTGTGTTCTTTGTGAAAGCCCTCTTCAATGATGGTCCACTCGTCTTTCTTTAAATAATCTTTCATTACTTATCGTCGTATTTTTTTAGCGTTTTATTGAAAGCTCTTTTAACCCAAAGTGATTATAGCCTTCTTGTTTATTCAATAAATTCAACTACCCGTTTTAAAACACTTTCCGTTCTTAGAATTCTAAAGTGACCCGTTCCTTCGACTTCTTCGAATTCAGATGCTGGCCAATTTTCATGAACATTTCTCGCTTGTCGGATAGAGATCACTCGGTCGTTTTTATCGTGGATAATCAATGATTTTTGCACTTTAATTTTTTGAACAAAATCACTGACATTTAACGTATTTACTTTAAAATCATTTTCACTTTCTAAGCGGTCTATTAGCCTCTTGATGACCTTCTGCGAAACTCCCACCTGATTGGATACGTCATCAATTCTATCCGAAAACTTATCCGGTGTCGTAAGGAGTACATATTTTTCAATTTCTAAATCCAAATTACTGTATAAAGCATAAGTCGTTGCAACTCCTCCAAATGAATGGCTTATCAATTTTTTGACACCAAACTTCCGAATCAAAACTCCTACCACTTCACAAAATTCGAATAAGCTTGTTTTCCCTTTACTACTAAACCCATGCGAGGGGCCATCAAAGGAATAAACAGTAAACCCTTTCTTTATCAATTGCTCTACTAAATCTGCAAAATTTCCTGCTTGGCCTTCCCAGCCGTGAATTAGTAAAATAGCTTCGCCTTGATTATTCCACTTATAGGTTTTTATGGTAAAATCCCTAAACACAAAATCATTTTGCTCTGCTTTATCTAGCGTTACTAATTCGTGCGTCCGCAATTTTTTAACCTGCGGATTGGTTAATTGATTATAGGCAATTTTTGTAAAAAAACTCGGAAAGAAACTGGAAGCTATATTTATAATTTTCTTCTTCATCTTTTTCTTTAATTAGAATTGACTATTTTAAATTCGCCACAATTTTATCAATATCCCAATCGACCAAAGAAGGAAGTACGAGATGAGCGGCTCCTAAAACATCCGCCTCTCCCAAACCAACGGCAAAAAAATTCCCTCGCAATGCCGCAGCAACTCCTTTTTCCGCATCTTCAAAAACAATACATTCCTCTGGTTGGACTCCAAGTGCATTCGTACCATTGAGAAAAACTTCTGGGTGTGGTTTAGAATGAACCACATTATTTCCATCCACAATGGCATCGAAATAATCCATCAGTTCTACTTGCTGCAAAATCGCTCGAGCGTTTTTGCTGGCAGAGCCCAATGCTATTTTCATTCCGGCAGCTTTGACACTTTCTAAAAATGCAATGACACCGTCCAAAATTTCTTCCTTAGGCATCGATTGGATGGAATCGGTATACCACTCGTTTTTACGAGCAGCCAAGGCCTTTTGTTCCTCCTCTGTTTTTTCAACATTCCCCCATTTTAGGATCAATCGCAGGGATTCTACCCGACTCACTCCTTTGAGTTTTTCATTGTCTTCGTGGCTAAAATCAAAACCCAATTCATTGGCCAAGCGACGCCAAGCAACAAAATGGTATTTGGCAGTATCCACAATCACTCCATCTAGGTCAAAAATACAAGCTTTTATCTCTTTCATCTTTCTTTTTTTGAAGACGCAAATATAGACCTTTCGACGGGGAAAATAATAATTACATTGCAAATTAAATATCTACCGTTTTTCCTTTAACTTAAACATCTAAAGAGGACGATGGAGAAGTCGGAAGCCTAGGAACAAAGTGAACTAAATCCCTTGGGAGGGTCAAGCAAAGGAAAAGAAGCATTTCAAGGAAATTTCAGACTTTAGTCCTTTTTTGGATATATTTAGCTCTAAGTATAGCGTCTTCCGCTTTTAACAACAAAAACGGTAGTTTTTGCTAAATAAAGAACGATTCAAATTTCATCATTTTATCTAAAGCAGGTGTTAAAAGAATTTCAAGATTTTTTGGAGGAAAACCATTGGTTTCAAGGGAATGAGCGAGGCTTATTGGCCTTGAGCGGCGGCTTGGATTCTATGGTATTGGGGCATCTGCTATTGAAATCTGGTAAATCCTTTGGGGTAGCACATTGCAATTTCAATTTGCGGGGCGAAGCTTCTGATGGCGATGAAGCTTTTGTCCAGGCATTTGCTCAACAATACCAAATTCCTTTTTATCGTACCTCTTTTGCAACGGAGGAATATGCCCAAAAACACGGTTTTTCTACTCAATTGGCTGCAAGAAACTTACGCTATGAATGGTTGGAAGGCTTGAGAAAAGAAGAAGGATTTGACTATTTGATGACCGCTCATCATCTAAATGATAGTGTAGAGACCTTACTGTTCAATTTGACTAAAGGCACTGGAATTAGAGGGCTTCATGGCATCCCACTACAAAATCAGTCTATCATTCGACCTCTATTATTTGCTAGTAGAGCTGCGATTCTGCAATTTTCGGAGGTAGAAAAAATCGGATTTCGAGAAGATGCTTCTAATCAGAGTACCAAATACCATCGCAATTTGATTCGGAAAGAAGTAGTTCCGGTGCTAAAAAAAATTAATCCAGCGCTCGAACAGACCTTCGCGACCAATATCCAAAGATTCAAAGAAATAGAATGGTTGTATGAATATGCCCTGGCAAATCTGCAAAAAGAAATGGTGGTCATCCAAGGCGAAGAGTGGACGATTGATTTAAAAAAATTGGCGCTTTTACCTGCGTGTAATAGTATTTTGTATGAATGGCTGCGCCCTTTCCATTTTCACCCTGACCAAATCCAACAAGTATTTGCAACAGGACTTACTCAGAGTGGTCGTCTTTTTTCAAGTGAAAGTCATCAACTTTTAGTCGACCGAGATCAATTACTACTCCGTCCGATCATCAAAGATCAAAAAGATCACTATTCTATTGAACAAGGAGAACAGTTGCTTTCGCTCCCAGAAGGCAGCCTCCAATTCGATCTTTTAAGCCAAAAACCAGATTCCTTTTCTAAGGATTCCCATTTCGCTTATTTTGATAATGCGCAAATGGATTTTCCGCTGACGCTCCGTCGCTGGAAAGCAGGAGATACTTTTCAGCCATTTGGGATGCAGGGCCACCATCAAAAATTACAGGACTTTTTTAATAATGCTAAACTCTCTAGGTTTGAAAAGGAGAAAGTTTGGTTGTTGGAATCTGGAGGAAAAATTTGTTGGATCGTGGGATATCGGACGGATGAGCGTTTTCGAGTGGTCGCCACTACGGAACGAGTTCTACGTGTTCGATTTGGGATTAATTAATCCCTAAAATCACTCCTCGTCTGGAAATTTGTCGCAAAATTAGAGATATCTAGTCTTATAAACATCATAAATGAGATACCTCTATCGCCACCCTATACGTCTGTATGTTGCTATAGTCATTATTTATAAGCGTTTGCAAATCAGCAACTTAATACCTCAAAATAGCCAATAAATACCGACAAACTCCACCGTATGTTATTGAAAACCAATACAATAGCTGGACAAAATAATGTCTAATACATTTTTGCCAAACAATTTTTTTACTTACCTTGAAAGTAAGCATTCACCTAAAGAGCTGTTATTGTCTTAAAATATCGCTGATAATCAAATGATGTCTATATCTTCTATGATAATGAAGTCATTGCTATCGCGTCCATCATTACCGCCTTTGATTTGTGAACATTCTTTGGTGCTCAGAATTACAACGTTTGCTTTGAGTTCTAAAATTTTCATAATAAATAGGTTTAATGGATAATATCTATGCTACTAAAGGTACGCTGTGGTAAAAGGTAGCGGCTCAAGTTGCGTGTCGTCTACCGCTGG
>CAYQRA010000317.1:0-7676 GCA_964419315.1 uncultured Saprospiraceae bacterium
TACTCAGGATGATGCAGGAAATTCTTATGACCCTTACCTCACTGCTTTAAGTTTGCAAGGAGACGTAAAAAATAATGCGAATTGGGGAAGAGATTATGTCAACTGGTGGAGATCAAATGCTAGACCGATGATGAGAGAAATGGGATATCCAGATATTGTAATTGAGTTTGATCCAGTTACCCAAACAACTAATAATACTTTTGATACAGATGCCGCCAATGAATGGTTGGCTAGCAATCAAGATTTACTAACTGACCTACATCAACAAGCATTGGAACACACCAACTCTAATGCAAATGGTCCTGAATTCTATGCACCGGGAACCGAACGGTTCAACAAAGAGTTTCAACGTCTAACGACTTCGAAAAATAATTTGGAAGAAAATGGGACTCAATTTTTTGATCGTTCTGCCCTTTATCACATCAATGGGGAGTATACCATCAACCCTGAATGGACGGAAAGTATTAGAATAGGAGCGAGCGGAAGGTTATATACCCCACGATCTGATGGCACCTTATTTTATGATACCCTTTCTCGATCGATTACCGAGTTGAGTAATGGGGTATTTGATACGACCTATACCAAAAATCCGATTACCAATTATGAGTTTGGAATTTATGCAGGAATCGAGAAAAAATTTGCGGATGACAAACTTACCGCAAGTGCCACTTTAAGAGTTGATAAAAATAAGAACTTCGATTTCTTGGTTTCTCCGGCGGCTTCATTGGTCTGGAAACCGAAAGCAAATAATTACTTCAGAGTTTCTTTTTCTTCGGCTATTCGTAATCCAACGCTTACCGATCAGTACTTAAATTTAAATGTAGGAAGGGCTACTTTAGCGGGGAATCTAAATGGAGTTGATAGTCTCATTACTTTGGAGTCTTTTGACCAATATCAACGGGCAGATATTCCAGATTTCTCTAAATTAAGGTATTTTGATATTGCTCCTGTTCGGCCAGAAAATGTACGAACCATAGAGTTTGGTTATCGAACGACCTTGTTTAATAGCCTATATTTAGATGGAAGTTATTACTTCAGTTCTTATAATAATTTCCTCGGATTTAATATTGGTTTGGATGCAGAGTTTGAAGGAGGTTTGCCTTCTTTTGTCCGCGCTTACCGTTATTCTGCCAACTCTACCAATACCGTAAATACGCAAGGTTTCTCCATGGGTGCGAGTTATTATTTCTCTAAATATTTTCAGTTAAATGGAAACTATTCTTGGAATAAACTGGTCAAGACGAATGAAGATGATCCAATTATCCCCGCCTTTAATACACCAGAACACAAGTTCAATATCGGTATATCAGGAAGAAATATTCAAACAAGATTCTTGAAAAACTTTGGGTTTAACATCAACTACAAATGGATAGAAACTTTTGTTTTTGAAGGTTCTCCTCAGTTTACTGGAGTTATTCCTAATTATGCTTTATTGGATGGTCAACTCAATTATTATGTAGACAAAATAAATACAACCTTTAAGATTGGTGCGACCAATTTACTAGACCAAGAGACTTTTCAAGTTTATGGTGGACCACGAATTGGACGTTTAGCCTATATCTCTTTCTTGTATGAATTCAAGAAAAAATAAAACCAAATAAAACCAAATAAAATCTCAGGTGCTCAAAATATTTATATTATTTTTGGCACCTGATTTTATCAAATAAGTAATGGATAAACCTAAATTTGACCGCCACAAATGTGGAAGTTATTATTTAGTTATTAATAAAATTTTACACACTTAGTTATTATAAAATAAAAATCCTGTTTATGAAAAAATTAATTACACTAATTTTAGTCCTTGCGACTTTCACCAGTACGACGGTGGAAGCACAGAGATATTTGTCAGAGGTTTTCAACGAAGTTACCATTGACAGAGATATCCAATATGCAAGAAACTATACTGTACTTACGGTTTCTGATCCAAATATTGGAGTACCGACTTCTCAGAATTTATTATTAAATCTTTATCACCCTACTGGGGATACAGAGACAGAACGCCCTTTAGTTATCCTTTTTCATACGGGTAACTTCTTGCCTCAAGGGGCAAATGGTGGGGTATCTGGAACCGTTGATGATTTACCAATCGTAGAGATTGCGAATCGCTTAGCACGTATGGGCTATGTGGTGGCAGTAGCAGATTATCGTCAAGGATGGAATCCAATTTCTCCAAGTCAAGATACACGGATCAATACTTTGATTAATGCCTCTTACCGAGGTATTCAAGATGCTCGTTCTTGTGTTCGATTTTTTAGAAAAGATGCTATTGATGGCAATAACCAATATGGTATTTGTCCAGAACGAGTTACCTACTGGGGAGTAGGGACAGGTGGTTATATTTCTACTGCTGCAGCTGCAATTGACAGCTATGAAGAATTGGCTACTTTACCAAAATTCATTGATTCTCTTTTGAATCCTATGGTTATTCCTACTATTCATGGAGATCCTTTTGGTACTTCTTATGGTTTTGTTCCTGGAGCACCTCCTGGTTTTGACACTTTAAGCTTACCTAATCATGTTGGTTACGACCATGAAGTACAATTGACGGTAAATATGGGGGGCGCAATTGGAGATACTTCTTGGATGGATGCTGGAGACCCTGCTTACATTTGTTTTCATGTTCCTGATGATCCATTTGCTCCTTACAAAGAAGATATTTTGATTGTACCTACTACTGGAGATTTGATCGTTGAGGTGCAAGGGTCTTATTTGATAGCTCAAAAAGCCAAGGAATTAGGACTTAACAACACCTTTAGGTATACAGAGATCAATGATGAGTTTACCACTTCTGCGGACTTAAATAATGATGGCTATGAAGGTTTATTTCCCCTGATTCGCCCTACTTGGCCGAATGCACTAGATCCTACTGGACCAATGCTTTCAGAAGCTTCTCCTTGGGATTGGTGGAATAATGCTTTTTGGGCAAATGTAGAGCACCCTTCTTGTATGGGAGCTCCTGTATCAGTATGTAATTTTGATGTGATCGCTGGATTAAATAATCCGGACAACTCTCCAATGAAAGGAATGACTTACCTTGATAGCATCGTAGGATATTTCGCTCCGCGTGCTTATGCACAGTTGAACCTTTGGTCGCCAAGTTGTGCTAAAGTACAAGTGGATGAGGTACTTACGGATCAAGATGTCTCTTTGGCCATTTCGCCAAATCCATCTGATGCAGATATGCTTTTTACTAGTAATGAAGACAATCCAATGCAAAGAATTGAGTTATTCGATCTTTCTGGACGAAGAGTCAAAACGCTTCGCGTAAATAATACCAACTTCTCTTTAACTCGGGATTATTTCCAAGCCGGAATGTATATTGCGAAAATTCAATTTGAAAAAGGAATTGTTTCTAAAAAAGTAGTGTTTAACTAAAATACTGTTTCCTAAAGAAACTAATTTAATAAAGAAAGCCCGATAGGAATCTGTCGGGCTTTCTTCTTTTTGTAAAACGATTATCGCCTAGCGATCACACCACAATAATACCATGCTGTTCCAACAATCCTTCCAAGCCACTCGATGAAAATTTGGCCTTGTTTATTTTATTAAAATTGGGATTGATCGAATAATGATGTGCTTCACTCAAATCCGCTTTCTCCAAATTACTCTGGTCAAAAATAGCACGACTTAGGTCACATCCGGTAAATGCACACTGACTTAAATCGGTCTTTGTAAAATCCACTTCATGCATCAAACATTGATCAAAATGAGTTCCCTTTAATGGCAGTTGGGCAAGGATTGCTAGGTTCATCATACAATCTTTGAAAGTCATCGATAACAGAAAGGTGTTGCAGTCCCGAAAATTGACACCTAGTAATTTGCATTCCTTAAAATGCACCGTCTTTAAAGAGGTATTTCTCAAAACGGCCATACTGAAGTCACAATGGCTGAAAGTACAATCAACAAAAGTGGTATTCGATAAATGTGCTTTAGAAAAATCGCAATTGGAAAAATGACAATCCTCATATTGCCCCCTTGCCAATTCATTGGCAGAGAAATCTTCTTGCTGGTATTCTTTACTTTCAAAAATAGCCGCCATAATTTTTTAAGTTTTCCGAAAGATAAAATAATTAAACCTATTTTTGCCCAAGCACTTACTTATTCGATCTTCAGGTTTTCTAAAGCAGCCCAAGTCTTTATAATTTCCATCATTTCTTTACTAGGCGGGTAATTAAATCGCGCTAAGGATTGCCAGATTTTATTCCCTTCCTGCACTTCAATAGTCACCAATGGTTTCCACTGATCAATTTCTACCTGTTCCTGTAAAGACCAGATTGCGGAGCTTCCATCCGTGCAATTCGACACATAAGAATAGACACAATGCGACATTAGTTGTCCTTCAGCGTACAGATCAAAATCCGTTTTCAATTGAGTGATTCTAAAAGCTTGGCCGTGCTGTTCCAGATAATAATCTGGTTGAGACATTCCTTTCCAAGAAGAATTATTACTAGCCACATAAGCCGCCTTTAAATGTTGATCTACTTTTTTGCGAAAAGCAGAGATAGATCTCCCTTTCATTTTTAGCCTTTGACCATTTTCCTTTTTGTCTTTAATATACTCCAACCAGACCGGAACTTCATTCATCCCAATTAACCGGTATTCTTTCAAAAAAAATCGGATAACAGACTGATAGTATTTATCAAAGCCCGAAGGAAAATTGATATGGAGGAAGTACATCAATTGATTTGTCAGATAAATTAGTTTTATCCAATCTCTTATAGATAATTCGGACTGCTTGCCCAAAAAATTCAAAACTTCGCCCCCATGCTTCAAATAATATTCTGCCCGATCAATAAAAGTAGACCAAAATAGATCAATGACTTTTTTGGGCAAATAGCAATGTAAGCAAGACCAGTACAAGGCCGAAAGGTAGTTGCCTCGATATTTATTAGGACATTGCTGCATGTAAAAATTAGCTTTAGTTGGCACAGGGAAAGCATGAAAGCCTGCAAAATTATGCCAGCCATTTCCTTCTGCAAGGTGGAATATTAATTGATAGCCAACTAGCCAATACGAAGTCTGTAGCTTTATTCTATAGCTGCAATAATTGTGATACAAGCCTTGAAGAAAAAATGGAATTTGATGGGGATAGCGAATATAAGTATGCGCTATAAAACTCCATAGCAAGCGCTTATTATTTCTTTTAGATTTTGGTTTCCAAGAGGAGAGGGGGCGAACAACTTTTCCCTGATACATGAACTCCAACAAGCCTCGGTTTTCTTGGACACACAAGCGTAGCAAAAACTTATTTTGTAAAAAGTCAAGCAACAAAGCTTTGGGGCTAGGATAGACTGGAAAGTAAGAATTTAGCCTTCTTGTTTTTAGAAATCGTCTACAAAAAAGTAGAATAGACTTTTGCTCCGGAAGCAAATTCTTTAGACCGCTTTCTTCAATTTTGAAATCGGCAAGGAACAAGGCTTCCCTTTGCAAAAAGGTAAAAGCTAATCTACGCTGTTGAGATTTAGAAGTATTTAATTTTTGACGGATCGTGTTTTCGAAAGTAAGCAATGCTTCCTCTCTTGCCCGTCTTTGGACTCGATTGGCCATGATGTTTTTGTCTGATGAATGCGAATAAAATTTGCCTAATAAAGGTGGCTCGACCTCTGAAAAGCCCTGGAGGTCTCAGCCGGAAAAAAGGAACATGGAATGCCTGATTCATTTGAATTTATTTTAGATCAAAAAATATAAACCTGTGGCTCATCTGCTTGATGCAGAAGCCTAGGGTAGGTAAAATAAATAGGAAAATTCAGAAAGAAGCTTCTGAACTTTTGGATCTACTTGGTAGACAAAGGGTATAACTCTTGGAGAAGAAATAAAGTTCCGAGTCAAAGAAATTTTGTTTTTAAAATTTCTTTTCTAACAAAATGCTGATAAGGCCTTTTATTAGTGCCTAAAAACTTAAGAAAAAGTTAAGTCTGTTTTTTTATTTGTTAAAGCTATTTTAATTTATTTCATAAAACATCAAGAATCGGTATACTTGTATTACTCTTAATAGGTATGGTTCTCTTTAGCTAAGTTACTTTATCTAGGCTCGACAGCCTTTTCAAATCTTATCCCTATGAGACTAAAATTAATCCTTTCCATTTTTCTTTTTCCATTTTTTGTTTTCTGCCAAATAGCAGATAGTATCACCTTGCATTCTGGGGAAGCCTTTGCTTGTGATATTTATCGGGTTGGAAATAAGAATGTCTATTTCGTCAATCACGAAGGTGCTCCGGTCATCAAAATCCCCTTAAACGAAGTCTATTCCTATGAATTCAATAATGATTTTTTCCAAACAAATCAACAACAGGAATTAGAACATAGCCAAATCATCCAATTGGAAGGTTTCAAGGCACATGAAATTTATAGAGGATTAGAGGATTGGTTTTACATCAATTCCAATGAACTTTTTGGTGGAGTATACTTTGCAGATGAGCAAGAAATGATTATTTATGGTACCGTTTCTACCCGAGATTATTTGAGATTAGATTGGGTATCGTTTTTTCAAGCCTTTTCGGTTGCGGTCGGAGAGGATACCAATATTGAAGATTGCTCTTTGTACTACGATGTTTTCGTCCGGGTAAAGCCAGGTAGATTCAAGATTATAGCAAGCAATTTTGTGGTAAAAAGGAATCAGGTTAGAACCAAAATAAACCTAAATAGCCTATACGAAAAGAGGCGAACCAAAAGTGGTGCTAACACTGCTAAGCACAAAGAAATAGAAAAACTTAAAGGGTTTTTAGAAGATCAAATAAAAACTATCTCTATTCATTGTGAGTCTGTTCAAGAAAATGATACTTATAAGGCAGATATTATAGAATTGATGTTAGATGATGATGACTGGTAGTCCTCAACTTTCCCTGATTTTCCCACAATACTTTAATTTAGCTTAATCGAACAGTACCAATCTTATTGTTTTATTCGATTGAAATCCAAAAAGCAGTCCTTAGGATGCAAAATTCTGCTTGAAAATTGGTGAAACGCCTTTTATACTTTACTTTTGGTTAAATTTTCGAAAACGATTTAACAAAACTAATAATGGCTAGAGAAATAACTTTAAGAGATGCGCTCCGCGAAGGGATGTCGGAAGAAATGAGAAGAGATGAAAATGTATTCCTAATGGGAGAGGAGGTTGCAGAATATAATGGTGCTTACAAAGTAAGTAAAGGAATGTTGGATGAGTTTGGGGAAAAGCGAGTTATTGATACTCCCATTTCGGAATTAGGTTTTGCGGGAATAGGCGTTGGAGCAGCAATGAATGGATTGCGTCCCATTATTGAATTTATGACCTGGAATTTTGCGGTTTTAGCATTTGATCAGATCGTCAATAATGCCGCAAAAACACTTTCTCAATCTGCTGGTCAATTTAATTGTCCTATCGTATTCCGTGGCCCTTCTGGTTCTGCGGGGCAGTTGGGACAGCAACATTCACAAACTTTTGAAAGCTGGATGGCCAACGTTCCTGGCTTAAAAGTAATCTCTTGCATCGACCCCAAAGACACCAAAGGATTAATCAAATCGGCCATTAGAGATAATGATCCCGTTTGCTTTATGGAATCAGAAGTGATGTATGGCCATACCGGCGAAGTTCCGGAGGAAGAATATTTGATCCCCATTGGCAAGGCGGCAATTCGTAAAGAAGGAACAGATGTAACAATTGTCTCTTATAATAAAATGATGATTCCTACCCTTGA
>CAYQRA010000318.1:0-7653 GCA_964419315.1 uncultured Saprospiraceae bacterium
AAGCGCTGTCGCACTTGACCTTTCAGGATCGCTCGCTTACATCTCCAATACCATCTCCGAAACTGCTTTAATCCAAGCGGGATTATCATTCAAACTTTCCACGAGATCTATTTTCTCACCGCCCATTTCTTCCCATTCTTCTGCATATTCATCACTCACTTCAATCGTCGTTTCCAAGCAATCAGAAACAAAAGCAGGACAGAGAACCAATAAATTTTTATCGCCAGCTTCCGCTCTTTCTTTTAAAACATCTGTGGTATAAGGCTGTACCCAAGGGTCTCGTCCTAAGCGAGACTGAAAACAGATGGTGTATTGGTCTTTGCGGAAACCTAGTTTTTCAACAATCAACTTAGCCGTTTCATGGCATTGGGCAGAATAGCAAAACTGGTTTTTAATGGTCAGTTCTTGACAGCAATCTGCGGATTGCAGACAGTGATTGCAATTATCCGCTTTGCGCAATTGGCGCTGTGGTAATCCGTGGAAGCTAAAAAGAAAATGATCGTAATCGTCCAAATTGTACTTTCTAGCATTATCTGCAAAAATGGCAATCATCGGATCGTGATCGTGGTAAGAATTGGCAATTTTTACCGCCGGAATAGCTTGTTTGGTAGATAGCACGCGCATGACTTCTTCCATCACAGAGCCAGTTGAGGCAGAAGCATATTGCGGGAAAAGAGGTAAAACCAAGATTTCAGAAACCTGTTGGTCAATCAATTTATCAATAGCAGATGGAATCGATGGGCTTTGGTAGCGCATGGCCAATTCCACCACATAATCTTCCCCTAACAACTCTTGTACTCCTTCCGCTAATTTCTCCCCGTAGATTTTCAAAGGGGAACCTTCTGGCAGCCACAAGTCTTTATATAATTTGGAAGAACTATTGGATCGAAAAGGAGCAATAATCCCGCGCACCAAAATATTGCGCGGTAACCAACCAATATCAATCACTCTGGGATCTAGTAGAAATTGCTTTAAATAGCGATAAACTCCCCCGTAGTTTGGATTATCGGGAGTCCCCAAATTCACCAATAATAGTCCTTTTTTTCCGTGTAGTGCCATATTTTGTTTTTGACATTTTTGTACTTAATGCAAATCTAACAACAATGGCGGAAAGTGGTTGAACTTAAAAGTAATTTGGAAGTAATTTTTTGACAAAGCCCCTCTTACGGGTTAATTTCCCTTCTCCATCCATCCATTTCTCTTACAAACAAAGTTAACTATACGCTATCTTTTGAGTCTGAGTTAGAATTTAAAAGCAAATTTCCTTTTTAAAAGCTATTTTGCAGCCGAAATAACAAAAATACCTAATATGAAAAAACCCTTAATTCTTGTTACCAATGATGACGGCGCTACCGCAGGTGGCATTAGAGCCCTTGTAGAAGTTGCCCGTGAATTGGGCGAAGTGGTAGTCGTTGCGCCAGATTCTCCGCAAAGTGGACAAGGACATGCCATCACTTTGAGAGATATTTTGAGAGTCAATCCTATTTCTATCTTTGATGAAATTGAAGCTTTTGAATGTTCGGGAACTCCCGTAGACTGTATCAAACTAGCCATTAGCGTAGTTCTAAAAGGCCGAAAACCAGACCTTTGTGTTTCTGGCATCAATCATGGCTCCAATGCTTCACTAAACATTTTATATTCCGGTACGATGTCTGCCGCTATGGAAGCTTCCATGGAAGGCATCAATTCTATTGGTTTTTCTCTCCTTGACTTTGCAGCAGATGCTAATTTTGAGCACAGCAAACCTTTTGTCAAACACATCATGCAAGAAGTCTTGAGTAATGGTTTGGAAAACACCAAATTACTTAATGTCAATATTCCTAAATTACCAACAGCAGAAATCAAAGGTATTCGCATTTGTCGACAGGCTGATGCTTCTTGGAAGGAAGATTTTGTCGAAGCAAAAGATCCTATTGGACGCTCTTATTATTGGTTGACGGGTGTTTTTGAAAATAATGACCTAGGGGAAGATACGGACATTTGGGCCTTAGAAAATGGCTATGTATCTGTGGTTCCTTCTCGGCATGATTTGACTTCTTATAAAGCGATAGAGGGCTTGAAGGGGATGGAAAAAAGATAAGTTATTTTTTAGGGAAATATCCATTAAGGGGATGTTCAATACTCAAGATTCATTGAGCGAATTCTAGTCTTTGATTTTTTTGGGTGTACGGTATAAGGCGAACGGTTTCTACAATCGCAAGACCGTTCGCTTTATACCGCTTACCGTACACCGCTTCCACAAGATCAATTACTTTCTCCGCTCAACCATTTTCTACAGGATTCATCAGAGAACCCCAAAAGATTGCTTTGAATTCAGCAATTTCTCCTAAATTTGCGCCATGTTTCACAAAGACTCTATTCCACTCGGCTTGATTATCGGCATCGCTATTCCTTTTGTAGGTTATGCCCTTCTCTTGGAACTCTACGACCAACTGGCGTCTAGCCAAATGATTAGTGACATTGGCTTTACCGATAATTTTCGGAGTAGAACCATCGCTCTATTAGCCGTTTGTTTCAACCTTCTTCCATTTAGCATTTACAGCCGCAATCGCTGCTATAATACCATGCGAGGCTTGGTCTTTCCTACGGTTATCTTGGCGGTTACTTGGTTTTTCTATTTTCAATCTCATTTGATTAGCTAAGAGGTACTTTTACCTCAATTATCATTTTTAATTTTTTCGATGAAATACTACCTCATAGCTGGCGAAGCCTCTGGCGACCTTCACGCTTCTAACTTGATGCTTGCTATGGCCAAGTTAGACGCAGCGGCACAATTTAGAGTATGGGGTGGGGATAAAATGGAAACTGCGGGTGGGAAAATCATCAAACACTATCGCGAATTGGCCTTTATGGGTTTTGCAGAGGTCGCGATGAATATTCGAACTATTCTTGGCAATATTCGCTTTTGTAAGGAAGATATTCAAAACTGGCAACCTGATGCCTTGATTCTTATAGATTATCCCGGTTTTAATATGCGAATCGCTAAGTGGGCGAAAGCCAAGGGTATCCGGGTGTATTATTACATTTCTCCACAGATTTGGGCTTGGAATACCAAAAGGGTACATCAATTGGGCAGAAATGTAGATCGGGTTCTCGTGATTCTCCCCTTTGAAAAACAATTTTACGCGGATCATGGCTATGACGTTGACTTTGTAGGACATCCTTTGCTCGATGTAACCGAAAACTTTCAAAGCCCCATGGCCTTTCCCGAAGATCAAAATATCATTGCTTTATTACCGGGTAGTCGCAGACAGGAGATTTCAACTATTCTCCAAGAGATGTTAAGTGTCGTTTCCTCCTTTCCTCAGTATCATTTCTACATTGCTGGAGCACCTGCCATTGAAGCAGCGTTTTATCAAAAAATCATCGCTGCCGCAAACTTGGAAAAAGCCCCTACTCTCGTCTTTGGCCAAACCTATGAATTACTCACCCAAACCAAAGTAGCGCTTGTTGCTTCTGGAACAGCGACTTTAGAAACCGCTCTCTTTAAAGTACCACAAGTCGTTTGCTATCGCGGCAATTGGATCAATTACCGGATTTTCAAATCCTTGATCAAAGTAAAGTACATCTCTTTGGTGAATTTAATTATGGATAAAAAAATTGTAGAAGAATTGCTACAAGCAGACCTTAATAAGGAGAATTTAATTAGAGAAATCAATCATCTACTAAAAGCGGATAAGAGGAAGCAGTTAAAACAGGAATATGCCCTATTGCGCGAAATGCTCGGTAATCAGGGAGCTTCCGAACGAACGGCGAAATTGATTTGGAGCTATCTACAAAATCAAGAGATGACTTAACTTACTTAAATGAATCAAATAATTTTCCTCAATTTTCCCTTTCTCAATAGATTTGTTTGTAATTTTGCCTCCTAATTAGAGTAAACAGGGAGGGCATTTTGTCCAAATCACTAAAGCCCCTGTGTCGAAGACATGAAAATAATAATTGCTGGTGCTGGAGCAGTAGGATTTCACCTTGCTCAACTACTATCGAAGGAAAATCAGGACATCACCCTTATTGATACGGACGCAGATGTGCTCAATCATGTCGCTACTCATTTGGATGTTATGACCATTCGTGGAGATGCGGCCTCTATTTTTGTATTGGAACAAGCCCAAGTGGAGAAAGCACAACTGTTTATCTCTGTGACCACTTCGGAAAAAACCAATTTATTGCTGGCCATCCTAGCCAAACAGATGGGTACTAAAAAGACCATTGCCCGCGTCAATAACCCAGAATATTTTGAAGATACCCAAAAAGAAAAATTCCGTCAAATTGGTATTGATGTTTTAATTTCACCCCAACTCTTGGCAGCTCAAGAAATTGAACGCTTGCTTCATAGAGGCTCTTTTACGGATGTTTATGAGTTTGAAAATGGAAAAGTTTCGGTAGTAGGATTTACGCTGGATACCACAAGTCCTTTGATCAATAAATCCATTAAACAAATTGATGCCCTCAATAATGATTTCACCTTTCGGGGAATCGCCCTTTTACGAGGTCAAAAAACCATCATCCCCAATAGCGAAACCATTCTGCGACATGGCGATCACTTGTACATCGCTGCGCGCCACGAATTTATGGATTTGGCCATGCGTTTTGTGGGCAAACAATTGCGACCTATAAAAAAAGTAATGATCATTGGAGGTACCTCCTTGGCTTTGCGGACTGCCCAATTATTGGAAGACCATTATAAAGTCACCATTGTATTTGATGATCGGAAAATTGGAAAACAGTTTGTAGATCAACTCAATAATAGCTTGATCATTCAAGCGAATCCGGGCAATATTGACCTATTGAAAGAAGAAGGTTTGGAAAACATGGATGCCTTCGTAGCACTCACCCCCAACTCTGAAATCAATATTGTCACTAGTTTAATGGCAGAAGAACTCGGCGTTTATAAAACGATTGCCTTAGTGGACAATGTCAATTATACCCATATCTCTCAAAACATTGGGATAGATACTCTAATCAATAAAAAACTAATTGCTGCAAATAATATTTTCCGTTTTGTCAGAAAAGGAAAAGTAGAGGCCATCGCTAGTTTGCATGGAGTGGAAGCAGAGATGATTGAATTTGAAGTACACAAAAATAATCGCTTGTGTAAACATCCAATCCGCGATTTACATTTCCCCAAAAAGGCCATTATTGCCGGGGTTATTCGAGGGGATAAAAGTTATATCCCTGATGGAGATTTTAGGTTTTGCATCAATGATAAGGTTATTATTTTCACTTTGCCAGAAGCCATACACCAAGTAGAAGAAATCTTTAAGTAATGATCAACACCGGAGCGATTGTAAAAATACTAAGCGTACTTCTGATGGTTTTTGGAGGCTTTATGCTCAGTGCTTTACCTTTCTCTTGGTATCATCAAAGTGGAGATGGACTTGCGCTGATTTATGCGTCCATGACGACCATTGGCCTTGGTGGTATTTTATGGTTGATCAAACCACAAGCAACAAATCAAATTGGCAAGCGCGAAGGCTATTTAATTGTTGCATTAGGTTGGCTTTGCATGGCCATCTTTAGTACCCTCCCCTATTTATTCAGTGGTGTTTTTGATAATTTTACCAATGCTCTCTTTGAAAGTGTTTCGGGGCTGACCACCACTGGCGCCACGGTACTCCATGATATTGAAGCAGTACCGCATGGGATCTTATTTTGGCGAAGCCTGACGCAATGGGTTGGCGGAATGGGAATTATTGTATTGACCGTCGCCATCTTTCCGCTTTTGGGAATTGGTGGTGTAGAACTTTTTGTAGCCGAAGCCCCTGGCCCTACTTCTGACAAAATTCACCCAAGGATCAAAGAGACCGCCAAAAGACTTTGGCTCATCTATGTAGGACTCACCGCGCTCCTTATCGGGATCCTTTACTTCAATGGTATGATTTTTTACGATGCCATCAATCATGGATTAACCACGATGGCTACTGGCGGTTTTTCTACGAAAAATGCCAGTATTGCTCATTACGATTCTGCAGCCATCCAATATCCTATTCTATTCTTTATGTTTTTGGCGGGCATAAATTATACGGTCATTTATTATGGCCTTACCGGAAAACTAAAAAAGGTCTGGCAGAGTGATGAGTTTAAAACCTACCTTATTTTAGTTTTGGTGCTCACGCTTTTAGTAGGATTTACGCTTTCACAAATCACGGAATACTCGGTGGAAAGAAGTTTTAGAAATGCCGCTTTCCAAATTGTATCCGTGATTACGACGACTGGTTTTATCTCCGCTGATTATACTTCTTGGTCACCTGTGCTAACCCTTTTGTTTTTTATCCTTTTATTTGTCGGAGCTTGTGCGGGGTCCACCAGTGGAGGAATCAAACTCATTCGGCATTTGGTCTTTTTCAAAAATTCTCACTTAGAATTTAAACGACTCTTGCACCCGAAAGCATTGATCCGTATAAAGATTGATAAAAAAATGGTTGCTCCAAGAACCTTGACCCATATTCTGGTTTTCCTTCTGCTTTATTTGATTCTCTTTTTGATTGGTTCTTTGGTGATGAGTGTCATCCTTGCGGACTTTGAACAACCGCTATTGACCGCCATTGGTTCGGTAGCTACCTCACTTGGAAATGTAGGCCCTTCTATTGGACAATTGGGACCAGTAGATAACTTTGCGCAAATCCCTGCGTCTGGAAAATGGTTTCTGGTTTTTTATATGTTTCTCGGAAGACTGGAATTATTTACCATCTTAATTTTATTTACACCTTATTTTTGGCGAATGAATTAAGTAAATACTTAGACTTTTTAGGACAAAAAAAGTGGGCGTGATTTGAGAAAAAACCACGCCCACTTTGATAGATTCCTTTTCCATCTAATCTCGTAATTTCACAAACGACGTACTATTTTTTCTACTTGGCATTGCTGGTAGCAGAATATAATAAACACCTCCCGATAATTGCTGTGTTTCCAAATTGATTTCGTTTTTGCCTTTCAACAAATCGACGTGTTGGTTCAATTGCAAAACGCCACGGCTATCAAATACCTGTAGCAGCACATCAAACCGATCTTGTTCCGAATAAATACTTAGCTGTAAATTATCCATCACTGGATTTGGAAATACTTGAATGGGAGGTCTTGCTTCGATTAAGTCTGTTGCTCCCCTTTTTCGATTATTGGTATTGCAATCTACCTTTGTCAAATAAATACCTCCATTTCTTTCTCCAATAAACATCACCGAACCATCGCTCAATTCGTAAAAGTCTTTTGGGAAATAATTCAACACCTGATCCTCAGATTTTTGCACTTGATCGTTGCTGGCAATCCATTGGAGCAGAAAGGTATCTGGGAGCATAGGACTAGGACCATTAATGGAATTATAACTGAGCACCAATGAACTAGCATCTGAATTGAAGCGAGTCATTTTATCGTCGCGACTTCCAAATCCTGCAGTACTTGATACCGTGGAGGTTCGGGAAAAAACTTCTGTTTTTCCATTCGTATTATACGCGGTAACCGCTGCTACTGATTGGGTCGTCGATCCATTAGGAGAGAGAACGAAGACTTTGCCATAATCAAAAAGGTATTGACCAACTACACAAGGAGACTCTATGATTTCTCCAAAATTGTAGGTCGCAAAAATATTATTCGCAAAAGTGACCGTTTCGCGCGGACTTACTTCTACCAAGTTTGCATCATAGGTATAGCGAT
>CAYQRA010000319.1:0-7650 GCA_964419315.1 uncultured Saprospiraceae bacterium
GGATTCGCGACCGCCGCCGGTTTCTTTTTCTCCACCAAAAGCACCACCGATCTCTGCACCACTGGTTCCAATATTGACATTGGCAATTCCACAGTCTGACCCAGAGGCAGATAAAAACAATTCTGCTTCTTTGATACTATCCGTCATAATTGCAGAAGACAATCCTTGAGGAACATTATTTTGCATAGCCACCGCTTCTTCAATGGTTTTGTATTTCATCAAATAAAGGATCGGCGCAAAGGTTTCATGTTGGACAATCTCATAATGATTTTCTACTTCTGCCACACAGGGCTTGACATAGCAGCCACTTTCATAGCCTTTGCCTTCCAACACACCACCTTTTACTAATATTTTTCCACCTTCTTTTTTGATGGCACTTAAAGAATTGAGGTAGTTCTCGACAGAATCTTTGTCAATTAATGGTCCTACATGATTTTTAGGATTCAATGGATTTCCTATTTTGATTTGCTTGTAGGCTTTGGTCAATTTTTTCTTGACTTCATCGTATACACTTTCATGGATAATCAATCGACGTGTACTGGTACAACGTTGGCCACAAGTTCCCACCGCACCAAAGACTGCTCCGATTAAAACGATATTCATATCTGCATTAGGGGTAATGATGATGGCATTATTTCCTCCCAACTCCAGCAAACTTCTACCCAAGCGAGCAGCTACTGTTGCGGCCACAATTTTTCCCATCCGCGTACTTCCAGTCGCAGAGACTAAAGGTACTCGGCTATCTGTACTCATGTATTCTCCCACCTTATAATCGCCATTGACAATACAACTGACGCCTTCTGGTACTTTATTCGCTTTTAATACTTTGTGTAAAATATTCTGACAAGCGACTCCACACATTGGTGTTTTCTCCGAAGGTTTCCAAACACAAACATCTCCACAAACCATGGCGATCATCGCATTCCAAGACCAAACAGCTACTGGAAAATTGAAGGCAGAGATAATGCCTACCACGCCAAGTGGATGCCATTGCTCATACATCCGGTGGCCTGGGCGCTCTGAATGCATTGTCAATCCGTACAACTGTCGAGAAAGGCCGACCGCAAAATCACAGATATCAATCATTTCTTGTACTTCTCCAAATCCTTCTTGCAAGCTTTTACCCATTTCGTAGGAAACCAAGCGTCCTAGTGAATCTTTGTGCTTTCTCAATTCCTCTCCATATTGTCGGACGATTTCTCCACGTTTGGGAGCAGGAATGTTGCGCCAAGTCAAGTAAGCCTTTTGAGAAGTCTTGATGACTTTCTCATATTCTTTTTTTGAAGTAACACTTACGCTTCCGATTAAGGCACCATCTACTGGCGAATAAGATTCGATGTATTCCTTAGAACTAGCCGTAGACTTTAAGCCGGTGCTTGTTCCATTATTGTGTTTTTTTAATCCTAGTTTTTTTAGAAAATCCTTTTTCATTCTTAAATCTGGTTTAATTGAATTAGATGACGATAAAAGTTTCGTAGCCGATTGGGCAGCGCAAAGGTAGTATGGTTAGCATCGCCTTTCAAGAAAAAGGGAAAATATTTGAAGAGAAATAAAAAATAAATAGGCTTAAAATATTTTTGAAAAGCAGCAAAAGAGATTGAAAAGAGCATTTTTTAACAGCTTTTAACAAAAACTAGGATTGGTTTAACAAGGCGGTAAGTAATATTTGGGGTTTGAGAGAGTTTAGGTATTGGTTTTCAAACAAGAACAAGATACAGGGTGAAAGGATAAAAATTTTTTAGGTCTTGCAGGATAAATAACAAACCTACTTTTGAAACAATCAGCGTTTAGCTTTACCTAAAAATTTTCACCCTGTATTCTTTTCTCTTAGTAAAACTAAAAATAGAGTCAAGTATCAAAACGAAACATAACAAATGAGATTACTAAACCAAGCAACAACTAAAATCGCCCTAGCGACTTTATCTTTTCTAACTAGAAAAGAATTGCTCAAAGAGGATCAGGCATTCGCCATTTTACAGATCCTTCCCATTTCTGATACGACTATTGCCACTTTACTTTCTGGAGAAAAAACTCCAGCCTATGCTGCTACTAGAAACACAGCAGTAGACACTTACAAATATTACAAAACAAATTACTAGAAGGGGTCATCCTAAAACCGACAAGAACAAACAAACAAACAAACAAACAAACAAACACTATCCGGCGGCGCTCGGAACTTTAAAAGACTGAGTGCCGCTTCTTCAAGAAACACTAAAAAGAGTCCTTTGGCTTTCTGATAGTCAAGGACCCATAAAAAAACAAAAACTATGCTTCGGCATATTCAAGAATAACAGTTCACGGGATTATTTTTTCGGCAGAGCCTTCAATGTGGGGTTCTGCCTTTTTTAATTGTTATTCCTTTTGGAAAAAGTCTAAATCTACTCCTTTGCTTTCTGATAAAACAAGGCATCAAGCATTTCATTTTGGGTCTTGGTTTTTAGCGCATAATTAAATCCTTCATGGATACAAAACCCACCATATTCCCCTTTTTTATTCAGGGCAATAAATCCCACTTGTAGATCCTCAATATTATCATGCTTTTGCAAAATGCGATCTACCGCTTCTTTACATGCCTCCTGAGGTGTTCTTCCGTGTCGCATCAACTCTACCACAATCGCACTCCCTGCGATTCGGATCACGGCCTCTCCAACACCTGTTGCGCAAGCAGCCCCCACTTCATTATCCACAAACAGACCTGCTCCAATCAAAGGCGAGTCGCCTACTCGGCCGTGCAATTTATACGCCATGCCACTGGTCGTACAGGCACCCGACAAATTGCCCATTTGATCCAAAGCCAATAAGCCAATCGTATCGTGATTTTCGCGATTGATCACTGGTTTATAATTGGAAGTCTCTAGCCACTTTTTCCAAGCTTTCTCAGCAGCCGGAGTCAATAAATTCTTTTTAGGAAAACCTTTCTCTCGCGCAAATTGATAAGCGCCTTGACCAGCCAACATTACATGAGGCGTATCTTCCATCACCTTCCTAGCTACCGAAATGGGATTTTCGATATCCTGCAAAAAGGCGACGGCTCCACATTCATTTTTATGATTCATGATGCAAGCATCTAAAGTCACCTTTCCTTCTCTATCTGGTAGCCCACCCAATCCGACACTTTGGTTTTCTGGATCAGATTCGGTTACCCGTACTCCAGCCTCAACGGCATCTAGGGCAGTCCCTTTTTTCTCAAGAATTTTCCAAGCAGCGGCATTGGCCGCTTGGCCGTGGTCCCAAGTAGAGATTACGATAGCCGTATTGGTATTGGTTGGTGGCTCAGAAAGGATTTCTTTTTCTGTATCGGAGGCTCCGGAGGTGCAGGCGGTGGGGCTCATCAGAGCCGCTCCGCCGAGGAGGCTAAGTTTTAAAAAATTTCTTCGGTCTTTCATTCCTTCAAGATAGAAGAAAATTTTACGTTCTTTGAAAAATCTCGTGGTCAACTAAAAATAAGAACAAAAAAGTGACTAAAAGACCTATAGGGTAAACGCACCAAAAGTAAATAGGAAACAGAAACTTCCATGCGCGTCAACTTAATTTTTTATAATCTATTTTTCACCTCGTTTTGTGGTATTTCGGTGTCGAAACTACGTCCCTCTTTATCTGTTTTGGATAAAATGGCTACAAATAGGTACGCTGTGGTATCTACAGGCAGGGTCAGTCCTACGGACTTTATTGTTTAAAGACCATGGGGCTGACACTACTTATAGAAAAAATCGTCAGAAGTATATTAAAGGGACATAGTTCCGGCTCTGTTATTTTTAATGCGTTTGCCCTAAAAGACCGGTGAGGAGCTTGCCTAGTTAAGCGTTTTTTACAGCGGGATCTTTCGTTTTTAAGAAAAACGTAGGATACAAGTTGAGCAAGTGAAGGAGCACCTTTAAAGAAATTTGCGGAGCAAAATCGGCAAAAGTAATAGGTCTGCAAAGACCGCACTAAATAAGGTGAGGCTAATCAAGAGTCCAATCGTTACACTTGGTGGATGGATAGAAAAGAGCATCACCAAGAAACCAAAGAAGAGGATCACGGTGGTCAAACAAATGGCTTTCCCCGTTTCTAAAAAAGTAATGTGAATGGCTTCTTCGATAGATAATCCTTTATCCATCGCCAATTTGAATTTACTCAAGAAGTGAATCGTGTCATCTACCGCAATTCCAAATACAATCACAAATACAATAGACACGCCTGCTTCCAATTCTATTCCAAGAAAACCAATCATCGCTCCTGCCAAAAGCAAAGGAAAAACATTGGGCACCATAGAAATCAAAACCAGTCGCCAATTGCGATACAATACGGCCATAAAAAAACCAATAATCAAGATCGCAACTCCTAGACCTTGCAATAAACTATTGCGGACATAATCCGCATTTTTATCAATGATTACCCCCATTCCTGTTCTTTGGAATTTCACTAGAGTGGTATCGGTATGTGCCAAAATCCATTGATCCAAATCGGCTCCTATGGCTTTTACTTTTTCCGCTCCTAAATCTGTTACCCTTGAGGTAATTCTAGCTTTTTTACGATCCTTGCTCAATAAAACATTGGCGGTGGGTAATGGGACTTTTTCCAACAAGTCTTGATACTTCTCGAAAGTGGCTTCCTTTTCTGGAAAACGATAAGCCGAACTTCGATTATTTTTCATCATTTGATTGATACTTTTGAATACCGTGGTAATCGAATTGACGGACCCGATACTTTCAATACTATCCAAATGATTTTCGACTTTGGCGACTTCGCGGAGTACCGCAAAATCATCTGCCTTGTTTTCACCTTGCGCAAATACTGCTAATTCAAAAGGACGAAAACCAGAGTATTCTCTTTCGAAAAAAAGAAAATCTTCTGATATTTTTTCTCCACGCGGCAGACTACTTTCTAAGCGATAATTAGTCGTTATCTGAGAAATACCTACCAAAGTAATTAGAAAGACCAACAAGCTGCCCCATAAGATTCCACGTGGATTATCTTTGGTAAAAAGATAAGTGCGCTCCATGCTGTTTTCCCAAAACTTTTGTCCTCTTCCCATTTTCATCAATTGCTCAGAACTAAAAAGCGAGAGAATCGCAGAAGTCAAAAAGATAACCGTTCCAAAAGCGACCAATACCCCGATCGCAGCGTTGACTCCAAACTGCTGAATAGGAACCAAACGACTCGTTAGTAGCGTCGCAAAACCGATGGCCGTCGTTACCGAAGTCAGAAAAGTTGCCAGACCTATTTCTTTGACCGTGATCCAAATCGCATCCTGTTTGCTCTTCCCCTTTTTTAATTCATCAATATACTTGGTCATGATATGTACGACATCCGATGTCCCGACAATAATCATAATCACTGGATATAAAGCGGCCATTGCATTGAGGGGGCGTCCGGTAAGCCCAAGACCTCCCATAAACAAAAGCAATCCCAAGCCAATCGAAAATAAAGCAATCGCGATGCCCCAAGGTTTTCTAAAAATCCAAAACATAATCAGTCCAACCAAGACCGCAGAGACAACTGCCGACATCAAAACTTCTCGTTTTTGCATGGCGACCATTTCCTTTTGAAAATAGGCCGGACCTAGTATGTGGTAATCATCAAAACCGTAGGTATCCGCTAAGGTGATCAGTTCTGGGATCAGTGCTTCCGATTCTTCGATCATTACGCCTGGGCTTGTTTTCATAGCTGCTACCATCGACTTGGCATTGGAGGCGATCAAAGTCCCTTTGAATCGTTCATCTGCTAGAATGCGCTTTTTGTCTTTGGCGTAGCGACTGGTATCTGCGATGTGAATCGCGGGGATCGAGGTAATTCCAAAAGGAGTTTTTAGTGGGAAAGAGATTTGGGTTAAAGATTGGCAATCTTCGATATAGGGAAGCGTACGCGATTTCAGGGAGAAATCATCGAACTTTTCGAGGAAGTCTTTTTGAAATACTCCTTCCTCATTTTTTACCGCGACCAACAAGAAATTGATATCTCCTTCAAAATCTTTGATAAACTCTTGGTAGAACTCCAAATCTTCATCTCCTTGTGGAAAAAACTCTTCAAAAGAAAAAGAAAATTTTAGCTGGAGCGTAAAAATGATGCTTAACACCGTCAGGATGGTAAACACTACAAAAATGGCCGTTCTCACTTGTCGCATGTATTCTGATTTAATGACCACTAGTTAACTCTAAAAAAATAGAGAAGTTTAAAAAACAGTTGGAATATTTCACCTAATCTTCAATCTAGAATAGGTATAAACAACACATTTAGATTTTAGCTAATATTATTTATCTTTGAGATCATAGGCAAGCGGTACTTTAGGTAACTGCTGTTTTATTCTAATTTATCTGATCTTTTTTCCAATAATCGCTATTGATTAGATAAGCACCAAAAAATCACAACTTATGCTTTTAGGTATTTTTGATGGAATGGCTGGATCCGGTTTGGCTGGTCGTCTAATGATTATGTTTATTTTTTCCGTTTTCTTTCCATTGACGGCCATTTCTTTCTTTCGGTATATGATACCCAAGAAAAAGAAAGAATACAAAAAAAGCTTGGAAGACATGGGCATCAATAGCAGTAAAAAAGTGGAGGACATCCACTCCGGAGTCCGTTTCCTTTTCCCAGTCGGCTTTGCCTTTTCCATATGCTTTATTGCCATTTTCTATATTGTCTTTGCGGATCGATTGATCGATAGTATTGGTGATAGTGTTATTTTGACGGGGGCTTCTTTTGGAGAAAAAAACCAAGCATTGATTGCGCAAAGCGTTTCTGTTTTAGCTTTTGCCTTTCTAGGAGGTTTCATCTGGTCTGCTACCAATATTATTCGGCGATTGATTGCCAATGATTTGGCGCCTAGTGTTTATTACAGCGCAGGAATTCGAATTCTATTGGCTTCTGTTGTTGCTTTGGTCTTATCTTTTCTTTTAGGAGACAAAAGTGGACCAGAGTTCATCGGTTTTAAATCCTCTCTTTCTGCGATAGCCTTTCTAACAGGAATGTTTCCCGAACGTTTTTTACAATACCTCATCAAAGTTTTCCAAAAACTGGTAAATCCAGACAATCTAAATACCGACCAATTATCCCTTTATCGCATTCAAGGTATTAGCATGCAACACAAAGAACGCCTTGAGGAAATGGGGATTGACAATGCCCAAAATTTAGCAACTGCTAGTCTTACGCAATTGCTCATTGAAACCCCCTACAAATCCAGACAAATCTTGGATTGGATTGGCCAAGCGAAGTTACTTTGCTACGCCAAAGAAGATATGGAGAAACTCCAATCGGTAGGTATCCGAACGGTATTTGACTTGTTTAGCACCCAAAAAACAAGTGCATACCTACAAGAGATGTCTAATAATTTAGGGATCAATGGCCCATTACTCCACAATATTCACGATCAAGTCATGGCTGACCGAGGCATCAACTCCCTCTATCAATTCCTCAATGGCGTCAATACGCCTGATGGGGAGGAAAACAAAGCAGCAAGCCCGCCTCTGAAAGTCTCTCCATTGACGAAAGCCCCAAAAACTACCCAATCAGAAAAACCTAAGTAACTTGAAGTAAACAAGCAAAAACGTAAATTTTATCAAAGAAGTTGTTTAAAAAGTCGTGATGAACTTATTGATAAGTGCTTGGGAATCAAGACGAAGCTCATTTTGGCCTCCCGTCCCTTTGGGGTCGCTAATTATCATTAGCTCA
>CAYQRA010000320.1:0-7649 GCA_964419315.1 uncultured Saprospiraceae bacterium
CCCCTCTACGTTCGATAAAAAGAATTCCTTTGCCCGGCAGTTCTGCCAACTCCATAGGTTCATTCAAGTTAAAATCCAATACTTCTTTGGTGAAGCGATTTTCATCCGGAATTCGTTCACTTTTCGCCAAGGTATAATCTCTACGGTTTTCACCAATTGCATATTTAATGCCGCCGAGGAGATGCTGCAAAAATTGAGGTTCCTCAAAAGTTTCCTCCGTGTGTCCCATTCCGGTATAAAAAGCTCGCCCCCCATCAAAGACATGGTGCCAAGACATGGGATGTGCTCCTCCGTGGCTTCCCCCTTTATAACTAGTCTCGTCAATTTCGACTAGGACTTCAATTTTTTCGTAGACCTTATCAAAATTATACCATTCATCCGTTCTCGTCCATTCTGTATCTAAAAAATTAGTTGCTGGATGTGTTCTATTTTTGACTTGCAGTTTGGCTTCTTGGATCGCAGGATGATCTTTAAAATAAGCTCCTGCTAGCTGATGATACCAAGGCCAATCATGTTCTGTATCCGTAGCGGCATGAATGCCAACATAGCCGCCACCTGCTTGGATGTATCGTTCAAAATCTGCTTGTTGGGTCTGATCTAAAACATCACCGGTTGTATTAAAAAAGATCACTGCGGAATATTGCGACAGTTGGTCCTCTTGAAATTGAGTGGCATCTTCGGTATGTTCTATTGCAATGCCATTTTGTGCTCCCAATTTCAAAAGAGCCGCTACCCCGAATTCAATATTTCCATGACGAAATGCTGCCGTTTTGGTAAAAACCAATACCCTTTCTTTATCGGTTGAACAATTACTCAAAAAGCAAAGGAAAAAGAGAGCAAGGAAAAAGGATGGAATTGATTTCATTGAAGTACAAAGAGTTGGTCAGGAAAATTACGATTGTCATAAGCACGTATCTAAATCAGGAAGACAAAATAGTCATTAAGTGCTGTTTAAAAAATAAAATCCCTCTTTGAGTTTTCAATTTGGCATAAAACCATCTCCTTTTCAAGTCGTTCAGCGTATTTATTTCAGACCTACTCTTAGAAGTACACTCGATACATCAGGTTTGGAAAAAATCCAAACTGTGCCAAATGACCAATTGAGTTGGGGGCATCTTCATCGTAGAACTCCGTGAGTTTTCCTTTGCTGTTGGTGACATTGTCTAAGTTGATAAAAATTTCATGGGTCGCCTTGGGGCGATTGAATTTATAACTTGCAGATAACACGATGAGGTAGACATCCTCAATCTTGTCTTCATACGCTTTTTCATAATCCCAGTATTGTCCTTTAGTAGGATCTACTGCTAGGTTTCCTTGTTGGTCTCTCAAAAGGCGAAGGATTTTTTTACCCCCCCCAAAAAATACTTTGGCATTTAGGGATAAGGTTTTGTTTTGCTTTTTCCCAAGATTATCAAATTCTTTACCGAATAAAACATTGACTAAATAATTGCCATTATACTGGGTATTGCGCTCAATTCCTTCCAAAGATTTATACTTCGATTGAAACAAAGAAGCATTGATTAGGTAGTAATAATTATTGTCAAAAAACCGCTCTAAGGTCAGTTCTACGCCATAGTTTTTTCCAGTCCCTTCATTGACCAAATCCACATACCTAGATTCTGTTCCTTCATTGATGGTGGCATAATAACTCGTATCCTTATTTTCAACAGGTAAGTTGTACAAATCTTGGTAATACACTTCCACTTTGGCCATCAGATTTTTATTGAATCTTTTCTTGTAGGCGAGTACAAAATGATTTGCTTTCAATAAATCCAGATCTTTATTGGGTTCGCTGATGCTGCCATCGTCTAGGGCTACTTTTGCAAAATAATTGTGGATCGTTTCCATCTTACTATGGTTGCCATAACCTAGTTGGAGACTACTCGTATTATTTATTTTCCAGCTTCCAGCAATCCTCGGTTCTAGGGTATGTTTAGCATTATACAGAACATTCATATTGTGTAATCCGGCCACAAGGGTCCAATCATTATTCCAGCGGTATTTCCAACTGATGTAATTTCTAATTGTGGTAATATTCTCTTTAAAATCAGCAGCGACAAAGCGCGTATTGTTTTCATCCTGAAACCAACTTTGATCATAATCATAGCCAAACAAAGCATATTTAACACCGATTTGAATTTTACTTTTTGCATTCAACTTATTATGATAAGCTACTGCTCCTCTGTAAGTTGCATTCCGTAACTTACTTTTATAATCCAACCGACTACTGATAATCGAATCTTCTAAAAATAGCCCTTCCGAATCATATATTTTTTTCGTTTTCGATTCTATAACATCCTCTTTGATTCCAGTACTAGAATAGGTAAGCGAGGTTTTTAAAAAGCTATTCTTACCAATCGAAATCGTATGATTCATGCCAATATTGGCCAAGTCAGAGCCTTTATCATAATCTTCACTCAAATCCGTATCCATCGGATCATCGCCTGGGGTTGTAAACAAATCGGCTTTTACATCTGTCAAAGAAAAACTACTAAGTCCTCCTAAACCGAAGAAAGAAAAGACACCTGTTTTTGCCGTTGGCAAAACGATTTTAAAAGCTGCATCCTGAAAACGCAGGACGCCATCTATATTCACTAAGCCCACATCATTGACCAAGGAAATCGTCGAATATCGATAATTTACTAAGTAAGAACCGCCATAGCCTTTCTTAAAAGGACCTTCCAAAGTTAGATCGGTTCCCAAGAGACCAAAACCAAAGGTAGCTTCGAATTTTTCATTATTTCCGGCACGTAATTTTACATCGTAAATTCCCGACAAAACATCACCAAACTCCGGCGAAAAAGCACCAGTATGAAAGTCGGAAGTCGCCAGTAAATTATTGTTCAAAGCACTCACTCCTCCTCTGATAGAATTTTGGTCAGCGAAGTGATTGGGATTGGTAATTTCTACGCCTTCTAATCGCCATTGAATATACTTAGGAGAGTTGCCCCGTACGATGATATCATTGTCACCATCATTGGTCGTGGCAACTCCCGCAAAGGCCGATACGATCCGAGAAGGATCACTAAAACCACCAGCATAACGCTCTGTTTTTTCTGCCGAAATTGCTCTGGCACTAATCAAAGTCATATCATTTAAAACTTCTCCTTGGTTCTTATTCGCCGTCACAACCACCTCTTCCATTTTTACAATTGACTCTTGCATGCTTAGATTTAAAACAACTTCTTTACCTGAATTCACTTCAATATTAGGCAGCAATTGATCCTCGTATCCCAAGTAAGTCAATTGCAAATCTATCCGACCAATCGGAATGTTTTCCAATCTAAATCTCCCATTTTCATCTGTTGCGGTGCCGATCAAAGGATCACTTCCCACAATGATTACTGCCGCTCCAATTAAAGGCAAATTATTATCGGCATCAAGTAAAGTTCCGCGTACCGTTTGGTTCAGATTTTGGCCAAAAATCAAGCCTACCCAAAAAAGCAGACACCATGTTGTTGTGATCATTTTTTTCATTTGATTTTTTCTTTTGTTTTTTTTAATATCTGTTTCTTTACAAAAGAGAGCGTACAAAGCATATTACTAGAGAGTTAATAAACTTCAGATTCCACGCTCTATTGGACATAGAAATATCCCCCTAGGCTTGTACATGACCAGCTAGGTTTCTTGAGAAATTTGCTCTCAAGAGGAAGGATAAAATCTTATTTGTTATTAAAGTTTATGATTAGCAATCACTATTCTTTAGGAAATCGTCACCACCACACTCCCCACCTTTTGCCCCATCTTCACATAGGAATAAGCTTCCGCTATTTTCTCCAGTGAGTAGGTCCGATCAATCAAGGCTTTTAGGTCTCCTGCCTCTGCCAAATTCTTAAAGAAAAGAATATCTTTCTTATGATCTTTAGGAATCGGAAAGATGACTTTCTTCGAAGCAAACCAAGACGTCCACAGCGCCAAAAATGGGTTTTGGAAATAGGCTCCCAATTCTGTGGAAAAATAAATACCCGCTGGCTTTAGTAGTTTTTTACATTGTCCAAAAGAGCTTTTCCCTACGGCATCAAAAACAAAATCATAGCTCCCACCACTTTGTGTAAAATCCTCTTTGGTGTAGTCAATGACCTTTTGAGCTCCTAAAGATTTTATCAAATCGAGATCCTTCGTCGCGCATACTGCGGTGATCTCTGCACCATAATAATTGCACAATTGCAGCCCCGAAGAACCAATCGACCCAGTCGCACCATTGATCAAAATTCGTTGCCCTTTTTGGATATCAATGGCTTGGAGATAAGTCAAAGCAAGCCAATGTCCTTCACAAATAGCAGCTGCTTCTTCATAGGACCAATTCGCTGGCATTTGAGTCATAGAGCCCGCTTCTGGCAAGCAAAGATATTCCGCATGCACGCCCATATTTTGACAACTCAAACCAAAAACGCGATCACCAATTTTAAATTCCTTTACCATCGAACCTATGGCGACCACGTCTCCTGCAAATTCACTTCCCAAGACCTTTATTTTCGGACTAAATAAACCCGTGAAAAATCGATTTAGAAAAGGGTCTGCCTTGAGAAAAGCAAGGTCTGTTCTATTGACCGTCGTGGCTTTTACCTTTATCAGTACTTCGTTTTCTTTGGGCTTCGGTCGATCTAGTTTTTGCAACTGAAGAACTTCGGGAGATCCATATTGGGTATAAACTACTGCTTTCATTTTATCATTTGTTTTACGATATAAAGGTGCGTCTTTTAGAGAAGGCAAACAATTCCTTTATGCCAATTGGGGAAAGTGGTCTGCGAAATGGGTTTTCTGATCGGTGAACGAAAAGAGAAGGAATTGTGAAATTTGAATGGGACGAAATATCGTGTTTTATTGTCTGGGGAATAGAGATGATTTTCTAAGACTAAAAGCGTCTTATGCCTTCTTATTGATCTTCTGATAGAAGAAGGATTTGTAGGTCTCAGAGATGGGTATTAATTGATCGGCGATTTTTATCCGATTGCGTTCTATGGATTCTATTTTATGGAGAGCTACCATATAGGATTTGTGGACTCGACAAACTAGATGAGAGGGAATCAGTTGTTCCAACTCTTTAAAATTTTGCAAGGTCATAATTTTTTTATCAAGGGTATGAATTCTTCGATAATCCCGCATTCCTTCGATATATACGATTCGATCCAAGGTGATTTTCTCTAAGCGGTTTTCCGTTTTTACAAAAATAAAATCCAATAGAGTATTCGCACTTCCGGCGGACTCTTTTGTCTTAAGGAGATTATCCTGTGCTTTATTGACTGCCTGTAGAAATCGACTAAAAGTAAAAGGTTTTAAAAGATAATCGGTCACATTTAACTCATAGCCTTTTAAGGCATATTCTTGATAAGCAGTGGTTAGAATTACTTGACTATTTATTTCCGCACTTTCCAATAATTCTAGTCCAGAAAGTTCGTCCATATTGATATCTAAAAAAAGGACATCTACTTTATTTGCTTGCAAATAAGCCAATCCATTTAGCGCATTATCAAAGGTAGCCCCCAATTCTAAAGTAGGAATTTTTTCTACAAAAAGTTTGGTTCTTTCCAGCGCCAAAGGCTCGTCTTCGATGATGATACAGTGGTATTTATCCATTATTGATGGTGAGTTGTACACTGTAGAGATCGTCTTGGCGGACGAGTTCTAACTGGTGTTGTTGGGGATAGATCAGATGGAGTCTTTTTTGGATCAATTCATTGCCCAAACCATTGTCGCCATCCTGTGGTTTTCGGTGCGGATCAAATTTATTTTCACAAAGCAATTGGACCTTTTCTTTTTCAATATCGATGTGAATATTAATCGCATTATCCAATTTTTTATTGGTGGTATGCTTAAAAGCATTTTCGATAAAAGGGATGAAGACCATTGGTGCGATTTTCTTTTGTTGGGCTTCCCCATTGATTTGGAAATTGACATAACTCGCGTTGGCCGTTCTAATTCTTTGCAAGGCGATGTATTCCTCGATGTATCGAATTTCTTTTGACAATAGGATTTCCTCGGTTTTGGTTTCGAAAAGCATAAACCGCATGATCTCCGATAATTTATTGAGGTAATTGGAAGCTTCCTTAGCATTTTTTAATATCAACACATCGATGTTGTTGATGGTATTGAATAGAAAATGAGGATCCAATTGCGCTTTAACTAAAGCCATCTCCATCTCATGGTTTTTTTGTTGCAATTCTTCCTTCCATTTCATCTCCTCAAACCAGGTAATAAAGCCCCTAATCACCAATGCAACCACCCCGGCAATCAAAATCACCAAGATCACAAACAAGATTGGCCCGACAATCGCTTCATCATTGCAGACCGTATCCATCTGAGGGTCATTTCTAAGATACAAACCCAAAGCACCAACGAAGGAAACTCCTATCGCAATTAAAACTCCAATCGCAATGGTAGACAAAAACTTTTTTTGTTGTAAATACTTTGGAAATAAATAAAAATAAAAGGCATAAAAAGAAATGACGGAAGGAATAATGATAAACTGAAATAATATTTCAAAATAATATTCAAATTTCGTATTCGTCTCCTCCCCATAAAAATAAACCCCCAACATGATAAAGAACAAGGTAAGGTAACACATCCAAAAACCCACATGTAACAAAAGGACGATTGATTTTTTCATTGGCTTAAATTCAAAGGTTAAAGAGGGTTAAATGATTTTAGTATACGCTTGTTTTATCCTTAATAATCGTTCCTTATTCTAAATTTACTAAATGAAATCTGCAAAAAGGGCTTATTGGTCTGCAAAATCGGAGATTAAAGGTGTTTCTTGGGAATTCAGATCGAATCTAGGGAGACCGTAAAGCCGCCCAAACGAACTGTTTATAATTTTTTTGTGAAGTCCAAATAATAAATCTTGTTGAATCTTCATTGATACTTTAGTTCCGGCTCTGTTAATTTTAATGCGTTTGCCCTAGGTAATGATGAACTATCTAGAAGATGTAAGGTAAAAGGACTAACTTTGTATCAGGTTTTCCCACAGATTTTTTCATCGCTTTCTATCAACGCTATCTGCAGGGCACTTCATCCTCTATATTTTATGAAATACCTCTTTCCTCTCTTCCTCTTCCTCAGCCAATTGAGCTTCGCTCAAACCAAAGATCTAGTCGCCGAAAAAAAAGGCATCCAACTAATGGGCTGCTACTTCGAACTAAGTGCCATTGCCGAAAATAAAACCCAAGCATGGGCAGCCATCCATACCGGCATCCAAGAAATCAAAAGAATCGAAAAACTCATTTCTTCTTGGGATAAAAATTCTCAAACCAGCGCCATCAATCGAGCCGCAGGTGTACAAGCCGTGCCCGTAGATCAAGAATTATACGACCTGATCTTTCGCGCCAAAAAAGTAGCGCGACTGACCCAAGGAGCTTTTGATCCCTCTTTTGCATCAATGGAGAAAATCTGGAAATTTGATGGTTCCATGACCACCTTACCTACACCAGAAGTCGTCGCACAAGCCAAAGCTAAAATCAACTGGGAAGACATCCTACTCGATGCAGCAAGACCAAGTGTTTTTTTGCAAAAAAAAGGAATGCGAATCGGCTTTGGAGGAATTGGAAAAGGCTATGCGGCCAATAAGGCCAAAGCTTTGATGAAGAGCATGCCGGGGATTAAAGGAGGGGTCGTCAATGCGAGTGGTGATTTGATAAGTTGGGGGGAAAGTT
>CAYQRA010000321.1:0-7647 GCA_964419315.1 uncultured Saprospiraceae bacterium
TCCAACAAGATCAGATTTTGATCGGGTCCACCTCCGCGTACATAAAACCCAGAAGTCCCCTCTCCTGCCGACATCACCCCGGGCAATAATTGCAAGGCTTTTAGAATATCTACTTCGCCAAAAATCGCAGGCAATTGTTTGATTTGATCGACTGGCAATTCCACGGTCCCCATTACGGTACTTTGCACATTGGCATCTTCTTCTTCCGCCGTGACCACCACTTCTTCGAAAGTAACGCCTTGCGATAATTCAACATTGATTCTTTTATCTTCGGTCACTGCGGTTTCCAATTCTTTATTCCCATAGCCGAGATAAGAAACCACTACCGTATAATTACCCTCTGTAATCGTCAGGGAGTAAAAACCATAGACATTGGTGGTGGTACCTTGCGTGGGATCGCTTTTGAGGTAAACATTGGCAAAAGGCAAGGTTTCTCCGGTGGCATCGTCTTTGACATAGCCGCTAAGGGTATAATTCTGTTGAGCAGAGAGGTTGGGAATCAGAAAAAAGGCGAGCAAAATGGTCGAAAAAAAAGAGATGTAATTATTCATTTCAAGCTTTGAATGATTTGTTCCTTATTAGAACGATACAGAACTAGAAATGATTAGGAAATGGTCTTGTTTTTTTTGTTAATGAAATGATTTATCGGTTAAAGAGCAAGAAGCCTCTAGGAACGAGTATCGGACTAAAAAATCTGACTTTGAGAAAACAAGCAGGACTCCTTAAAGATTTTCGTATCCTAGATTTTCAATATAAGAGGTAAAAATAGACTGTTGTTTGGGGCTATCCGCCTTTTGCGGCATGCGGTGGGAATCCTGAAAATTGATCAATTTTTCAAAATTGGTATCATTGATCATTACCCGATCAATATTCGCTTGCATTTGAAAATAGCTTTCGTAGCGTTCGTAGTAGAATACTCTAATGCTATTGGTATGCTTATGATTGAGAATGGTATTTAAAATAAGTTTATCCGAACCTCCAAAAGAATGACCAAAAGTAAAAACATTTAGGGAATTCGGAAAACTGATAAAATCTTTTAGCCGGCGTTCACTATTGGCTCTTTTATAGCAATGCTTTTTAATGTTCCTCAGGAGTTCATTATTATTTTTATTACTCAATGCTCTAGATTCTTCATCATTGGCAGCGTAGCCAAAAATGATTGGGTTTTCTACTTCATTCAATTTACCGTGAATATGGAGGATGGAAGTCTCCTTAATCTCTTCTTTATAAAGATCCAAGGTATTGGTATAATTAAAGTTGAGAATCAGAGAATCTGGACTTAAATTTTTAAAGAAACTGGCGTAGGCGGGGTTTGGGCTAAGTTCTTGAGATTCTTCCTCTTTCTGCAAATAGGAACCTAAGTAGTTTTTGATAATTTCAAAGTCCTCATTGAGTTTTTTAACCCCTTTAGCACCTGATATATTTTTTTGCAATAACCGAAAGTAAGCTTCTTCTAGGTCACACCAATTTTTAAGGGCTATATCGTTTAGGATATAAAAGAGAAACCTATTTTTTATAAGTTCAATCTTAACTTGCCCCTCTTTGAACGAATTGATAATCTGCTCGTAATTATCAAAACTAAATCTATACTTGGGAATAACTTTATCATTGTATTTTTTAACTACTTTAATATCAAACACCATAGGCTCCAAATCCGGATCGGCCAACTGCAATTCGATCAAATACTTGATAAACTGCGAGTATCCTGTCTTCAGACCATGTGCCAAATCAAATCCATTGCCAATAATGACTAGTGCTGCCAAAATATAATTTTTAGAAGTTAGAAAAAATATCTTGTACTTAGTACTTTGTAAAGGAAGACGAAGAATATTCAGTAAGAAATTTCCAATACTCAATACTCATTGGAAGCCTATTTCCTAAAGAGAAGCTATATATCCAAATCTATGATATTATCCCAGAGCCACTGGCTTCACTCGATAGCCCATGCCTTTCAGCAAACGCAAGACTCCGCGCTTGCCTCCCAAATGCCCCGCACCTATCGCCGCACAAAGGCTTTGCTCCTGCATGATATCTCGAATTTTTTCTGCCATCACTACATTGCGATTATACAATAAAATCTTTCGCATGCCGCGCGCATTCTTCCGCGCCTCTTGATAGAGTTTTTGCAAATCTGCCTCTGCATAGCTTTCCGTCATTTCCAATAATTGCTTGCGGAATTTTTTAAAATTTCGCGCAATATCGACCAAGGATTTTATCTGTACTTCGATGGGTAAATTTTGAATAATTTCAATCTGCTGTTGATAGGTCTCCAAACCAAGTAGGGTTTTTTCTTTTTCTTTGGCATAACGCCAAAGGGATTCATCTAGGGAAAAGGGCATGTCCTTGGAAAGCACCGCTTCGCTAATCAGACTCGTAATCATAAAGGGGCGACTACGTGCAAATACACTAAGTGGAAAACCTGTTGCTTTTAGAAAAACCTTGGTAATTTTTTGATATTTTTTGGGAGGGAATAAATCTTCTAAAGTTTGTCCTTCTGGCAAATCCATCATATTGGCGGTCGCTTGGCGATTCATTTCTTCGAGATTAAATTCGGTCGCAAAAGACGCGCAAGCATCTATTTTGGCATAGACCTTTTCTAAGAAACCAAAGGCTCTTTGGTCGCGTACATGCATGGTTCCAAAAACATAGGAAGGTTCTGGATTCGCCCCTGCTTCACTTGAGCTTGATTCAATTGACCAAAGCAATGTTTTATTCTTTTTCTTCATATCTAATTTATAGACGGATTTTTTTAGATTTTTCTTTTTAAGGTTTTGAAAAATTTCTCCCCTAATTCCTGTTCAGTCCATCGTTTTGAAAATTATTTCAAAATCAGAAAAATTAAAACAATTCCACCGCTTAACAAACATAGGCGAAAGGAACGAAGTAGCCTACTTTTTTCGACCAGCCTTAATGTAATAAGGCCGCCTAACGGGATTCCGAAGGGCGGCCATATTGGAGATTTAGATATAAATACTTGGTACTTTATTCGTATTTGAAGGGAAGTACTTTTGCATCTTTTACGGTCGACAAAGTCATCAGCGTTTTTAGTCGTTCAATTTCTTCGATCTGAGAAAGTGTTTTGAACAATAGCTTTTCATAAGTCGGAATATCCTTACAGATGATTTTGATTAGAAAATCTGCTTCTCCGGTAATGATATAACATTCGGTGATTTCTTCGATGGTTTTAATTTTTTCAAGGAAATCATTGAGGGCATTTTCTTTTTGCCAAGCTAAGGATACCAAAACGAAAGTTTTGACACTCAAACCGATGGTTTGTGGATTAACTTGCGCGTGGTAGCTTTCGATGATTCCTGATTGTTCCAGCTTCTTTACCCTTTCTAGGGTTGGTGCGGGTGACAAACCAATTTGTTTGGACAAATCTAAATTGGTGATCTTACTATTTTCTTGTAGGATTTTGATGATTTTTAAATCAATCTTATCGGTCTTACTCGTTTCTGACATCATATTTAAAATTTATTGCTGTTCGTGGGGTCAGTAAGCAATATAAAAAGAAGATTATGCTTACTTAGTACTTTGGTAAAATGGTTAATATTAAAATTAAATAAATCTTTATTCAAATTAGGGCGCAATATATTGACAAAAAAATAAACCACAAAAAATTTGGCCATAATCCTTTGTTAATTTTATTCACAATTGAAAAATAAGGCATTTTGCCAATAATATTTTGCAAAAGCCAAAAAAAAACGGTGGCTCCACCTTGGTGGGCCACCGAAAAATACCTTATAATGGAAGCACTATGGAAAAATCCCCAATGCTAAATAATCACTTCCAATCTTATCCAAAGCAGAAATAAAGGCCGCAGTACGCAAATCCTCTACCTTCTTTTTTCGCTTCAATACCGTCCGAATCTGGTCATATGCGGTGACCATGGTTTCTTCCAATCCAGAACGAACCAAATCAACTTCATCGGCACCTCTAGTCAACAAAGTCTTTTCCTTTACTCCAATGGTTTTTCCCGTCATTCTTTCTACCAAACCGACAAGGTTCGCATAAGTATTTTGGTCAAAACGTTTTTCCATCCGTCCAAAACGCATGTGTGACAAGTTTTTCAACCATTCGAAGTAAGAAACAGTAACTCCACCTGCATTACAATACATATCAGGAATAATCAAGACTCCTTTCTTCAAAAGAATTTCTTCTGCACCAGCAGTAATCGGACCATTGGCCGCTTCTGCAATGATTTTGGCTTTTACTCTCTTGACATTGTCTAGGCGAATTTGGTTTTCCAAAGCCGCAGGAATCAAAATATCACATTTGACTTCCAAAACGTTTTTGCGTTGGTTCATATCCTTTGCTCCTTTAAAGCCCAGAATGGAACCTGTTTTCTTACGGTGCTTGGCCAATGCTTTGATGTCGATACCATCTTCATTATAAACGGCTCCTTCGTATTCTGCTACACAAACAATTTTGGCACCTCCTTCTTCTTGACAAATGATTCCCGTATGATATCCTACATTTCCAAGTCCTTGGATCGCCACTGTTTTGCCTTCCATACCAGTAGTTAGCCCCAACTTAGCCATATCATCTTTGTAAGATAATGCTTCCCTCAAGGAATAATAAACACCACGTCCGGTAGCTTCCGTTCTACCACGGATACCATTCTGACTTACAGGTTTTCCAGTTACACAACCTGCGGCATCAATTTCACCACCTTTAAAAGTCATGTAAGTATCCAAAATCCAACCCATTTCTCGAGCGCCGGTTCCATAATCAGGTGCCGGTACGTCAATACCTGGGCCAATAAAATTTTTGCGGATCAACTCTGCCGTATACCTTCTGGTAATGGCTTGTAATTGGCCAGTAGTATATGCTCTAGGGCTAACTTTCACCCCTCCTTTGGCTCCGCCGAAAGGAACATCTACGATGGCACATTTGTAAGTCATCAAAGAGGCCAAGGCCATTACTTCATCTTGATTTACTTTTTGACTATAACGTATTCCTCCTTTGGTGGGTAAGCGGTGGTGGGAATGTTGGACCCGATAAGCTTCGATGACTTGATATTCATTACCGACTTTCACTGGAAAGCGCATCTGATATACCGAGTTACAAACTTTAATTTGAGATAGAAGGCCTTTGGGAAGACCAGAATGTGCGGCAGCTTTGTCAAAGTTGCGACTCACACTATCCAAAAAACTTACGTGTGCTGGCTGGGCTTTTCTTTTGCTCATTAATTTTTAATTTGATTTTCTAAATTGGTTAGTTTCTTATCCATATATATAAGGAATCCGATGATTCCAATAAACATTGCAATAATAACGGCTACGACTACATAAATTTTCCCCGTACTCCGCATAAAATCAGGTTCTGCCGCTTGGGCAGTAGCTAATTGTAGAATCGCCAATTGTAAAACTATCAAACTTAATAATTTCTTTTTCATAGGTTCATTTTATTGGGTTCTCTGACAAACCGACAAGGGAGGTCTGCCTTCCGCAGGCAGGTTCATAAACGGAGTGAACTAAATCCCGTGTGTCTGCCAGAATTAAATAGTCATTTCTCTATCTCTTCAGTGTCGATTAATCATGGACCTTATCATCGGCTAAACCAAGGGCAAAACTCGCTTTATTTTTCAATAAAAAAAAATCAATGGTACGTTTTTTATAGAAATTCCAGTAATACCCCTGTTTCGTAAAATCACTTACATTCTATCAAATAAGTATTCTCTAATGCGATCCATGCGATGTAGGAGGTTGGACATCCAAACACCCAGAAGAGTCCAACCAATAATCGCGGGATAAAAAACCATTCGCATCGTGTTATCTAAGTCTTCACTACCTAACCCAGGGTTTCCACCGTTTCCCGGATGCAGACTTGAGGTCAATCGGGGAATGACAAATAAGAGTGGAATCAATGCAGCAAAAGCAAAAATATTAAATACCGCTCCAATTCTAGCTTGTTTTTCCATATCATCTAAGGATCCTCGTAATACAAAATAGGCCAGATAGATCAGCATCGCGATAGCCGACATATTTTGCTTAATGTCCCAACTCCAATAAGCTCCCCAAGTCCATTTGGCCCAGAGTGCTCCCGTGATGAGTCCGAGAATTCCGTATAATACCCCTACTCTAGTAAAAGCCACTGCTTTCCAATCGTCTTCGGGTCTTAGAAAACGCAGATAGCGGATACTGTAAATGACCGAAACCAAAAACAAAATCATCATTCCAAACCAAAGTGGTACATGAAAATAAGTATTGCGAATGGTTTCTGACAAGATATTTCTGAAGGGAAAATTCATCCCCGCTTTGTCGTGTAATCCGGTCAAGGTAGCAGTCGACCAAGCAGAGGCGGAGCCTGCTGGTGCCAAAGATTCTTGCGTCATAAAAACTGCGGAAGGCTTTACAGAACTTCCATCAATTTCATTGTCGAGAATCAAGCTGGCAGCGGCCACTTTCTTTTCCCCCGGAAAATGAGCGGGAATTTCGAAAGTCAAGCGCATATTTTGCTCACTGGAAGCTTCGATACTTTTGGCTGGAAGCGTGAGGTTTTTGCCTAACTTTAGCCAAGCACTTTTTTCGGTAGCACTGGCATAATGAGAATTATAACCTTCAATTTCTAGTTGTACTACCTTTCCGGTCGTTATGCTTTGTGGCGCAATAGCTGTGATCCCTGGCCCAAGTGGCACTAGTAAACCTACGCTAAAAGTGTAGAGCAGAATGAGGACTGCGAGGATTTTCCACCAATGTTTTATCATAGTTTTACTTTTTGGTTTTTTTAGTCTCTCCAAAGAAAAGGAAATAAAATCAAACTCAAGGCAATTAGTATCATATCTATCGCTACAAGGGTCATAATATCTTTCCAGATCGCGGTATCCTGTATTAAACGCAAAGCGCCTGCATTTAATTTAATCAGACTCATTAAAATCGGAATAATAATGGGAAAGCTGAGAATTGCCATCAAACTTGCGCTGTTATTGGTTTTGGAAGCGATCGCAGAAATAAAAGTAAAGGTGATAGAAAAGCCTAAACTTCCTAAAAATAAGCCTGTAAAGAACAATTTATAATCCTTAACAGGATTTCCTCCAACCAAGCTAAAAGCGCCGTAAGACAGGAGGGTCAGCAAAAGCAAAAGCAAAGTATTATAAATAATTTTGGCTAAAATTATAGCCGTGGGATTGGCTAGACTATAATAGTATAACTGCCGATTTCCACTTTCTTGTACAAAACTCTTTGCCACAGCATTGACGGACGCAAAAAGGACAATTATCCAAAATAAGGCATTCCAAGTTTGAGGTTGCACTGCTACAAAGGAGGCGTACACAATATATACGGTCGATAAAACGTAAAGTAGAATACCACTGATGGCATAACGTAGTCGCCATTCCAAAACCAATTCTTTACGCAATAAGGCGCCAACTTCTTTAATCAAGTGCATGGGCGAAAATAACTAAGATTTATTATTATTCCGGTCAAAACAAGGTAAAAAGATAAGGAAAACCAACAATCGGGTAGTCGAATTACAGAATAGACATTTAACATTAAATAAGGAAAATAATTAATTTGTGCATGGCTTTTGCTGCTAAGAAAAGTAATAGTCCTTATTTTTGCACGAATTTCAACAGAAACACTTTAACATTAGAGGTCGAAAAGGAATATGAACATGCACCGTATAATCCTATTTTTTATTACTTCT
>CAYQRA010000322.1:0-7622 GCA_964419315.1 uncultured Saprospiraceae bacterium
GGCATAAATAAAAATTTAAAATAAGAAATCGTTCCTAATCATCATGTGTTCATTCTTACAAAACTCGCTTAGGTTTTGTAATGTTAGGGGATTTGAAGTAGTAGGGAGAGAAATAGGCGAGATCCGCAAAAGCGCCATTCTGAAAGGCTTCAACAGCCAAAGGGATCAGATGACTTGCGGAGGCTTTTAAATCGAAAAAATGGGCAAAGGGAGATTGGAGGATGGCTTGGCATTTAGGAGCACCGTTTCCGGAAAAAACGAGGACTTGTTTTTGCTCAAAAAACGCCTGATAAGAAGTCTCATTAATGATCTTAGCTTCGGTCTCTTTTAGGGATTCCATGTTCTTGCCAAACAGGGCCGTATAGACTTCCATTCTACGCGCATCAATCATCGGCACAAAAAAAGCTTCGCTTTCACCAGATTGATTTTTGCTCGCCAATGCCAAAGCCTTAAGACTATCAATCGCAATCAGTGGCTTGTCCAAAGCATAACCAATGCCTTTGGCGGTAGAAGTACCTATCCGCAATCCAGTATAAGACCCCGGTCCTTTACTCAGCGCTATTGCATCCAAGTCCGCCAATTTTACGTTCGTAGCTTTTAAGGCTGCTTCGATCAACAAGGTAATTTGGGTACCATGTACATAAGGCTCCTTGGATTCCTGCAAAGACAATAATTCCATCCCCTTGCTCAGTGCAATGGAACAGATTTCTGTACTGGTTTCTATACTTAGGATTAGAGGCATCTGCAAATGGTCGCTTATTATTTAAAAAAGTGAAATTAAGTCTTTCCCTTTGTTTAAAAAAATAATTCTCCTCCTAGCATCGCTTCGCTCAAAAAGCAAAAACGGTGTATTGGACACCCCAAAAACTTTGCTTAGGCCAACTCGCAATAAAAAGCCCGAAACTTGACTAGCAAATTTCGGGCTTTCTAAAACCTTCAAAAATTGAGCTTGCTTATTTTCCAACTAAGCTTTTGTATCGAGCTGGATCAGCAAACAGTTTAATCGATTCTTTGATTTCTGGATCATTCTTTAAACCAACTTCGATTTTACCTTTTTGATAGTAGTACCTGCTGGCAATTTCTTTTTCAATCAAATTGATGATCTCTGTTTTGTAATGCTGCAAGTCATTTTTCTTACGATCCAATATCTTTTTTTGCATCGCTGCAATTTCTACTTGGACTTGATCGAGGTATTCATCTTTCTTCGCCGACTCTTCTAATTTCTTCAAGGCTTTCTCACTATCGGTATCGTATTTGAAATCTTGTTGGGCTACAAAAGTTAAGAATCCGTCGTATTCGCCAAAGTTAAAATCCTGAGAAGCAGGGATTTCAGGATGTTTAAGACAGTATTGAGTCGCGTAGTCAAAAATGATATTCTTACCCACCAAGCCTTTTACAATACTAAGATCCGTAGCCTTGGTCATCGCAAAATCAGGACTTACTCCTCCACCATCTAATACCTTTCTTCCACTTCTAGTTTGAAAGACGGTTCGCAAAGAATCAGGAATATCTACAGGTGTACCATCTTCATAATTGACTCCTTGGATACAACGGCCGCTAGGGATATAATATTTAGCAGTCGTCATTTTCACTTTCGAATTATACCCTACATCCCGTGTATTCTGAACCAAGCCTTTTCCATAAGACCGTTGCCCAATCAATACTGCACGATCCAAATCCTGCAAAACACCAGATACAATCTCAGAAGCAGAAGCGGAACCTTTGTCGATCAAAACAACGACCGGTACTTCTTCATCTACTGGCTTATTGAGGGTTTTAAAACTACGATCCCAATCCACCACCTTTCCCTTCGTCGTTACCACCAATTCGTTTTTAGGAATAAAGACGTTAGATACATTGACTGCTTCCGTCAATAATCCACCACCATTTCCTCGCAAATCAAATACGACTCCTTTTAGGTTGGGTTGTTTTTCTTTTAATGCTTTCAAAGCATCTCCTACATTTTTACCCGCATTCCGAGTAAAAGTAGTGAGGGCAATATAGCCCACATCCTCACTAATCATTCCTGAATAAGGGACATTGGGCACCAATACTTCATCTCTCACCATAGTAATTTTACGCTCCTTACTTTCTCCCGGTCGCTGAATCGTCAGGACGACTTCTGTTCCTGGAAAACCTTTGAGGATATTACTCACGTCATCGGAGGTTTTGCCTTTCGCTGATTTTCCATCTACTGCCAAAATGATATCTCCGGCTTTTAGTCCTGCTTTCGCTGCTGGACAATCGGCATAAGGCTCCGTAATGGTCACATAGTCTCCCATTTTTCGAATCAATGCTCCAATACCATTGTATTTACCATCCGTGATGTAGCGAAATCCTTCGATCTCCGTTTCCGAAATATAATTGGTGTAAGGATCTAGAGACTCCAACATTGCATCAATTCCCGTTCGCATTAGTTTTGCTGGATCGAGGTCATCTACATAAGAAGTATTAATCTCTTTATAGAGATTGGTAAAAATTTCAATGTTTTTAGAAATTTCAAAGTACTTGCCATTATCGGTACTCACCGTACTCATGGTAATCAAGGCAAGCATTACCATTCCTAAAATTTTAATATTGGATTTCATATATCTATTTTCATTTTAAATTTCAATCATATTACTTAACAGGACTAAATAGCCATTCTCTCCTGATATCACCTCGTCTGTTTTAGTTCGCTATCGTTCATGGATCACTCTGTCCTGCCGATTTAATCATGGACGTTTCATAATTGCTATTAAAGGTTGAATATTTCTTGTAAAATAACAAAAGTGATTCTGAGGATATAGTTTTAACGATAAATTTGAGCTTATCGCCTATAAGTAGCAATAAAAATGTAGCTAAAGCAAATAATATTACTAAAAATAATAATATCACAAACAATAGACCATACTTTTACTTGATCACTATAACATGGATTTTCGTCTTGACTTCTCAGGAAAGCTAAACTAATTGGTCTTATTTATGGGGGCAAATAATAACTTCTTAGCTTGGGACCGGTATTTTAGTTCCTACCGGAGTCTTTTGTCTCAGAAACGGACAGAATTTATTTTACGATGTACTCAATCATACATTAAAGAAATAAAAATGATGCCAAGCTTAAGGATGAGAGAAGTTAGGCTAGAAAACGTTGAACTAAGCTTAATAATTCCTGTGGTTGTTCAGCATGGACCCAGTGTCCGGCATCCGCAACGGTCTGTAGCTCTGCCGTAGGAAACAGTTTTTGAATTTGCGGAAGATCTGTTTCTTGTAAATAATTGGATCGACCACCTTTGATGAATAGCGTTGGTTCCTCAAAAGGCTGATCGCCGCTAACAGATTTTAAAATTTCTTCATACTTGGTATGTAATACTGGAAGATTCATTTTCCAATGATAACCTCCTTCTTTTTTGCGGCTCAGATTTTTGAGTAGGAATTGGCGAGTGCCAAAATCTGAAATACGCGCTGCCAATAATTCTTCCGCTTCTTTTCGACTTTGAATCTGATCTATTGGTACCTGTAGCAAGGCATCATAAATAGCAGTATGATTCCCAGTATTTTGATCGGGACCAATATCTACTACTACTAGTCGGTCTACCATTTCTGGATTATCTAAGGCAAACTGCATTGCCGTCTTTCCGCCCATGCTATGTCCAATAATATGACTTTTATAAATCCATTGACGTTCCAAAAAAACTCGAAGGTCTTCTGCCATGATCGAATAATTGAAATCCTCAGAATGAGGAGAACGACCATGATTGCGTTGATCGACAACAAAAACGGAATAATCCATTGCTAGTTTTTTGGCAATCGTCTGCCAATTGTCTAGCATTCCAAAAAGTCCATGTAAGATGACAATTGGATCGCCTTGGCCGAAGGATTTAAAGTTAAGTTCCATGCCCCAAAGGTAGGAATTTTTCAAAAGCCATTAGTAGACTTCTCACTTGGAATCATCGATTCCCTGTTTTTTTCAAGCCTAATTTCACCTTCTTCTTCCCATTCAATAATGCGGTCTAGCATGGCCTAATTTTTGCCTCCTCCTTAGAGATCTATCGGGGGGTAAAAATCTCCACCCCAAAATTATAAACACAATAAAACACAACAACATTGAGACCTACACTAGTAAGCTTACTGGCAATGATTTTGACAAATAATTTTCTAATTGCCCAAAGCGATCCATCTTCTTTTAGCCGATTTTACTACCATATTTCTGTACAAGCAGCAAACCCTGCGGAATCTTTTACCAAAAATATCAATGGGGAAGAGGCTGCAAAATTTGATATTCCCCGTTTCTTAGCAGAACAAGATGTGGAATCCAGAGTAAAAATATTTGGTGATAAAACCAGTAATACTGATCGAACTTCTTTCGCCTATGATTCTGACAAATTAAATCGCAACGCCGATTGTCCTAATTTCTGCGAAAAAGTAGAAAGCTTAGATCGAATCCCTTTTCTAGGGATAGCTATTACACCAATGGATGACTTTAGTGGGGTCAAAGTTGATCAGGTTTTTGAAAATAGTCCATTGCATGGGAAAGGCATCAAGGCGGGGGCCATCATTACCTCGGTAGATGTTCATGAAATTGCGGATCCTTGCAATTTGATTGCTGCGGTATCCAAACAAGAAGTCGATCAATTGGTAGATATCAATTATCTCCAAAATGGAAAATCTCTTTTTACGACCGTCAACCTTGGTTACCGAGTAAAGAAAACGGTCACTTGGGTAAACTGCTGTCAATTGACAAGCAATACCATTCTGCCTCTGGAGCGAAGCAAAATGACTTTGAATGTTTTTCCAAATCCAACTGTTGGGTTTACCCAATTTGAATTTAGCAGTTCTAGTCTGGCCGAAACGCAAGTTCGCTTATCTGATTTTAGTGGCCGAGTGATTCAGCAAAAAACCATCCTTCCATTGAATGGCGTATGGACTGATTATTTAGACTTGAGTTCTTTTGGAGCGGGAGTTTATATCTTACAATTGGAGCAAGAGCAGGAAGTCCTGACAGAACGGATTGTAGTGGTGCACCAATAAACAAGCTTTTCTAAATCCATCTATCAACAGAAGTCCCATTAGTTTTTTTTACTAATGGGATTTTTGTTGCGTTTATTTTCTATAGGGTGTTTAAAAGCTATTCTCCGCGAAAGTAAAAATCAACAGCTTCCAAGAAACCTTGTTTCTTTCCGACCGATACATTTACATTCGTTCCATTCTCCATAATAACATAACCTCCTTTTCCTCTGACATAGCGTTGGAGTTGATTGAGGTTGATGGTAAAGGAGCGATGGATTCTGACAAATTGGTAAGCACTATTGAGTAAGCCCTCTATATCTTGGAGCGTCTTGCAAACCAATAATTGTCGACCATCTGTAAAATTAAGCAAGGTATAATTTCCCTGTGCTTCAAGACTAGTAATGTGTTGGATGCGTTCGAAATGAATGCCATCCATAGTAGGTAGGGCGACTTTGCGATCTTTGATTGGAGCGATAGCGGGACTTCGCCGGTACTCCGATTCGATCAAAGGCAATGAAATGCGCGTTGCATTTTGTTCTTGTGGATTCGTTTTGATAACTCTCATAAGGCAATATATTTAGGAGCGGTTAAATACTTACCCTAATATTAGCGCCAATCTACTCGATCAACAACCCAATATTGCCAGATATGTCAGTTTTCTGATTTTTGAGGTATCCCAACTTTTTATTGTTCTTTAGCTTGATTTTGCTTAATATTAGGACAATATTATGCGATCATTGAATTTTCTCCCGTTCAATTTGGACTATTATTTATCCAAAAAAAATTAAAGTATCCCTAGAAAAAGGCTTGGAAAACGAAAAAATCACTCATGTCAAAGACGCCATCCATTAAGTTATTTAATCTGATCAAATCCTTGAGTGGCTCTGAGAAACGCTACTTCAAGCTTTTTGCGCGGACCAATAGCGGAGACAAATCAAGCAAGTACCTCCAGCTCTTTGACGCCATTGACCAGCAAAACGAATACGATGACGAGGCATTGATCAAAAACATCTATGCCGGAGAAAAAATCCAAAGCAGAAAATACTCAGAACTCAAAGCTTACCTCTACGAACTTCTCCTCAAAGCGCTACAAGGATACGACGAAAACTCTTCAATAGACTTCCGCCTCAAACGGATGTTACAGAGCGTACAAGTCTTGTACCGACGCTCGCATTATGACGACGCAATTGAGTTGCTACAAAAAGCTAAAAAGACTGCAGCGACCTATGAAGCTTTTGATTATGGCTTAGAAATTTTGCATTGGGAAAAGCAAGTGGCCTATGCCAAATCAGACATTCCTTTTCTCGATCAAAACCTATCGGAAATTGAAAAAGACGAAGCTACTTGCTTGCATAAGCTACAGAACATCGCCGCTTATCAAAACCTCTTTTACCGCATCATGATTAGTGTACGCAAATACGCCATGTTGCGGAGTGAGGAGAAGATTGCCAAACTGGAAGAATTGATGGAAGACCCTTTATTGCAGGACAAGGAGAAGGCATTGTCTCATACCGCTCGGATTTTTTATCATCGAATTTATGGGCTTTATTATTACTCCATTATCGACTACGAAAAATTTTATACTTCGAATAAAAGGTTTTTGGAATTATTAGAAAGTAATCCTCGATTATTGAAGGAAAGTGTGGCAGATCATATTTCTGCTTTGAGTAATTTGATTGCCAGTTGCGGCTTACTTAGCAAATACGCAGAAATCAATCCACTACTAGATAAACTACTGAAAATCAAACCAATAACTGTAGATGATGCTCATAGAGTCTACAAAGAATACTACTTTAACAAACTTGCCTTATGTATTGCCTCAGGAGATTTTAAGGAAGGTAAAAGTGTTTCAAAGAAACAACGAAAAGAATTAAAGAAGTTCAATCAGAAGGATGATCAAACCAGTAGATTTTTCTTTCAATACTTCTATATTCATTTTGGAATTGGGGATTTTGATCCAGCACTAGAATATCTCAATGAATGGCTCAATCAGCCAAGAAGTATGGAACGAGAAGATTTACAAAGCTTGGCTAGGATACTCAATTTGATTATCCATTACGAAATGGGCAATACCTTTTTATTAGACTACCTATTCCGTTCTACCTATCGCTTTTTAAAGAAGCGAGATCGAGTATTTGAATTTGAAAAAAGAGTGATGCGATTTATTCGAGATTCCAATAAGGTGAGCAATCCAAAAGCATTAAAAGGATTGATGGAAGAATTGAGAGAGGATTTTGTAATCCTCTCTCAAAACCCGTCTGAAAAAGTAATGTTTCAGTACTTTGATTTTCTCTCTTGGTTAGAGAGTAAAATTAGTGGTAGGTCTTTCGCTGAAGTTGTTGCGGAAAAGTATCAACAAAAGATTAACTAGCCTTTCTCTTTTCTTCCATTATAAGCGGAAAGTCCAAGCCCAAAATGTTGAGTCTTGTGTTCTGTCCAATAAGGACGAACACTATGCTTAGGAGATGGTCTTAGTTTCTGAATAAAATTGCCACCTTTAGCAGTTTCTTGCTGGTGTTCAGAGAGGGTGGTTACAAAGCTGGTAACCTTCAGTTCCGTGAGTTGAAATTTTTTTGCCATAATCATACCTTTTTTATTATAAACGATAAAAACAAGAAAGTCGCTGCGGCAAC
>CAYQRA010000323.1:0-7612 GCA_964419315.1 uncultured Saprospiraceae bacterium
AACGATTCTTGCCTCTACTCGATTTTTTTATAATGATTTTTTATTTTCAGCGATCGACAAACTGAAAAACACGAAAGCCAATTTTATTGATGGTACGATCAAATTGAAATATTTAGCGAACGAAAAAAACACTTTTTTTCTTACGGGCTTTTACAGTCATGATTTTTATCAACTTGATTTCAGCTCAAAAATAAATTCCATCACCGCAACTAGTAATCAATACGATTACGCTACCATCAATGGCACCTTGACTTGGCTGCATACCACAAAAAATAATGCAACGATCAGAACGACTTTGGTCAATAGCGATTATTCTCCAAAAATTCTATTCCCACAAGAAGGCGTTGACAATACGATTACTTATCAATCCAGCATTAAGTATCGAGATTTACAATCTGAATTATCCAAGACCATCAATGATCGTTGGAACTATTCCGTAGGATTACAAGCTAGTCAAACCCTACTTTCCCCTGGCACCTTATTGCCCGGCACTGCGCAGGGAATTGAAGCGGTTGAGTTGGCAAAAGAAAGTGGCTTAGAACTTTCTTCTTTTGCTAATGCCAAATGGACGCCTTCCGAAAAAGTATCTTTATCCCTAGGTTTACGATATACACATTTCCTTTTGCTGGGGGCTTATGAAGAAGCACAATATGAGGGTTTAGAATTTGAAAATATCCTTGGCACTAATTCTTTTCCCAAAGGAGCAATCGTAAAAACATATGGAGGCTTAGAACCAAGATTCGGAGCACGATGGAAAATATCAACTCATACTTCCCTAAAAGGCAGCTACTCTTTAACTCGGCAATATCTACAAAACATTTACAACAGTACGACTCCCCTACCGACCTCCCGCTGGAAAACATCAGACCGATATATCGCTCCACAAATTGGTCACACCTATAGTTTAGGAATTTATCAAAACTTGAAAAATGATAAAATCACAACTAATTTAGAAGGCTACTACAGAACCATAAAAAATGTCTTAGCCTTTAAATCTGGAGCGGATTTTTTCTTAGAACAATTCATCGAAAAAGACATCGTCCAAGGCGTTGGTAGAACGTATGGATTAGAATTTAGTTTAGCCAAACCCAAAGGGAAACTCAATGGATGGTTTAATTATACTTGGTCAAGAAGTCTTAGAAAATTCACAGCCATCGCACTTAAAAATAGGATCAATAATAATGAGTGGTTTAATTCCGACTTTGACCGTCCACATGTATTCAATGGAACCATCAATATGAAGTATAATGAGTTCAATACTTTTAGCTTTAATTTTGTTTATCAAACCGGAAGACCTTATACCGTTCCAAATGCCATTTTTGAAGTAAATAATGTTGCCGTTCCAATTTACTTAGCAAGAAATAATGCAAGATTACCCGATTACCACCGACTAGATTTTTCTTGGCGAATACACAACATCACGACCAAAAAAACCAACCGATGGAAAGCAGACTGGATTTTAACCCTCTATAATTTGTATGGCAGAGACAATGGATATAACCGTTTTTTCAAAGCCAATCAGGCCGTTGGTTTATCGGGGCTTAGCCAAGGTGCTTTGGGTGCTTATCAAGTTTCCATTTTCAACTCGCCCTTGGTTTCCTTGACTTATAGTTTTAAATTTAAATGATGGTTTATTACTTCTCTATCAGCCTCCCCGTCTCTTTTTCCTCCTATAAAACACACTACCATTAAAATGTAGACACTCTCACATGTTCGCTATTACCTAAAGGTAAACGCGGATCTCAGTGTAGGTCTTCAGACCGACACCACTCTCCCTTAATAAGCAGCTATAGAGTATTTAAGATCGAGGTCGAGAGACCTCAACGTTAAGTCGTAGCGAACCGTTTATTTTTCATTGAAAATTGTAAGTCAATATCAACATCCACTACGCTTCAACAAGTGATATTCCCCGCGTCGTTTAAAATCTCGGATAGACATTCCCGTATACCGCTTAAAGGTTTTGGAAAGGTGAGAGACATCGGTAAAGCTCAATTCACTCGCAATTTCGGTGAGGGTATGATCAGAGTTGAGCAATCGGATTTCAACGAGTTTTAGCTTCGCCGTGATGATGTATTCGCGGAGGGTCATGTTTACTTTTTTTCTAAAAAACTCACTGAGGTAAGTTGGAGACAATAAAAAAGTTTTGGCCAATTGATCTACTTTTAGCAACTGGGGTTCGTGGAGGTGTTCATTGATGTAACTGAGTAATTTGGTGATGCGTTCGTCTTTTTCGGCGCTGGGTTTTATTTCGCTAAAATTGGCTTTTTTTATATTTCGAAGGAGTAGTTCGAGGATACTGGTCATAAAGCTTTTGATCAGGGAAGCGGAGCTGCTGCTATGATTGTGGCTTTCTTTTAAAATCAAGTCAACCAGCGTATAGATGTGCTGTCGATCAAGTTCTCGGTGGATAATGTCCCCTGGACGTTGGTTGTAATTAGAAAGGATATAAGCAGCTTCTTTGAACCATTCTTGTTGGTTGACGATCTCTTGGGTATTCGTCTGAAAAAAGGCGGAGGTGAATTTTAGAAAAATAAATTGGGTCGATTGGTCAATCTGAAAAGAATGACATTTTAAAGGAGGTAGCAAAAACAAACTACCTTTTTGATAGGTGTATTCCTTATAGTTGATACATTGAATCCCCGTTCCTTCTTTGATCAAAACCAATTCAAAAAAATTATTTTTAAGCGGCCGCTGTCGCCACTCCTTTAATTCTATTTCTTGTATTTCAAAAGGTTGATTCGCTTCTAAAACTTCCATTTCATTGTATTTTTTGATAAAAATAGCTAAATCGGCTTGATTTTGCAGCGCATTCTGTAATTAAACCTTTAATTATACCAAAAGAACCTTCTTTTATACCCAAACAATCCTCCCATATTGCCCCATCTTTGTGTTATCAATAATTGAATTTTTAATCTCAAAATCAATAATTAATCATGAAAGCGATATTATTAGATCAGCCAGGAAGTGTGGAGCATTTAATCCTTAAAAATATAGAACAACCGATAGCCAAAGACCAAGAAGTATTGATTGAAGTAAAAGCGATTAGTATCAATCCGGTCGATTATAAAGTACGGCGTAATGGCGAGGTGCTTAAAATGATATGCGGTGAAAACGCCCCCATTATCATCGGTTGGGATATTGCGGGAGTGGTTGTAAAAACAGGAAAAGACGTCAGCCAATATCAAATCGGTGATCGAGTATTCGGAATGGTCAACTTCCCCGGAACGGGCAATGCCTACGCAGAATATGTGGCAGCACCAGCTGCGCACCTAGCAAAAATCCCTGCAAATACTTCCTTTGAAGAAGCGGCAGCCACTACCCTAGCGGCCTTAACAGCCGTGCAAGTTTTGCAGGACCATGTAAAAAAAGGAGATCGGGTATTGATACACGCGGGTTCGGGAGGTGTCGGACATTTTGCGATACAAGTGGCCAAATCACTTGGCGCCTATGTGATGACGACGAGTTCTGCTAAAAATAAAGACTTCGTAATGGCTCTAGGAGCAGATGAACACATCGACTATCAGGCACACGCTTTTCAAGACGTCGTAAGCGATGTGGATTTTGTATTCGATATGTTTAATGGCGACATCCTTTTGAACTCTGTCAAAGCCGTAAAGGAGGGAGGTACCGTTTACTCCATACCTTCTCCTGATTTTTCAGATGCGGTTTTAAAACTTGCAGAAGAGCGTCAGGTCAAATTGTCTTTCTTATTGGTTCAATCCAATGAAAAGGATATGAATACGCTCGCCGGATTTTTGGAAAATGGAACGATCAAGCCTCATGTCTCTAAAACTTTTTCTTTTGAAGAAATGGCTCAGGCACATGCGCAATTGGAAAGTGGTCGAACGGTGGGAAAAGTAATTGTAAAATTATAAGGTACCTTATAGATTTATTTGGTTCTTTTAAAATGATCATTTCAAATCAGTAAATTTAGGGTCTATCTCGAAGGTAGACCCTAAACTTTTTCCATTTATCAATTTTTGAAAAATAATAAATCATCGAAGGTAGATCCTAATATTTTATAAGAGAAAAGGTTCCAAAATATCATTTGCATAACGAGCTAAGGGCTACCTTCCTGATAGCCCTTAGATTCTCCAACGGTAACAATCATTTTTTTTGCTATTTTAAACAACTTCTTTTTATTAAATCCATCTGTATATTTATCCGTTTTAGATGAAAAAATTTGAACCGATCAACAAAGGCTATAACCAAGTTTTCCAAGCGGAACAACTCAGCATTGGTGTGGTAATACCCATCGAAAAGTATGCCCAGCATCCAGTGCCGAGCATGCAAGACCATCTGAAACGGGTGAAACTCGTAGAGCAGTTGGGCTTTAAAGCGGTCTGGGTGCGAGACGTTCCTTTTAATGTCCCTTCCTTTGGAGATGCGGGGCAAACCTTTGATCCTTTTACTTACTTGGGGTATTTGGCGGGGCAAACCAAAGACATTGCTTTGTGTCTAGGTAGTGTTGCTTTGCCTTTGCACCACCCCGTTCATGTGGCCAAATCGGCAGCTACGGTTGATCAATTATCCGATGGCAGATTGATCCTAGGAATTGCTTCTGGAGATCGACCTTCTGAGTATCCCGCCATGGGATTGGACTTTGAAAATCGCGGAGAGCAATTTAGAAATGCTTTTGCTTATATTCGCAAAGCCCAAGAAAGTTTTCCGACTTTAGCCGCTAATCCTTTTGGGGAATTGAATGGACAAATGGATGTTTTACCTAAAGCCACCGGAACTAAGATTCCGATGTTGGTGACGGGCCATAGCCGACAATCTATTGAATGGATTGCGGAGCAAGCGGACGGATGGATGTACTATCCAAGAAATTTATACATGCAAGAATACAACATTGGCCAATGGCGAAATGCCATTCCGGAGCAGCAGGAATACGACAAGCCATTTATGCAGCCTTTGTATGTCGACCTACAGGAGGAAGATGATTTTCTCCCCCAACATATCCATCTGGGTTTTAGAATTGGAGCCAATCATTTAATTGAATATCTTCGACATTTAAAAAACCTTGGTGTCAATCATGTGGGCATGAATCTTCGCCTGAGTTCTGGTCCAATAGAAAAAACCTTAGAGCAATTGGCCACTAAGGTTCTACCTCATTTTCATCGAACTTTAGAAAAACAATCCTAGTCATGAAAAAATCAATCTTAATCACCGGAAGTACCGATGGCATTGGAAAATTAGCAGCGATCCAATTGGCAAAAGAAGGTCATGAGATTTTCCTACACGGTAGAAATCCAGAGAAACTAGCAACAGTTATTGCGGAAATTAAAACGCTGTCAAAAAACGAAAACATCAAAGGATTCCAGGCTGATTTTTCTGATTTAAAAGCCGTTAAAGCAATGGCCCAAAGTATCCTTTCCGAAATCCCAAGACTAGATGTCCTGATCAATAATGCAGGTGTTTTTAAAAGTGATACCTTACTCAACAAAGATGGTTTTGATCTACGATTTGTGGTCAATTATTTAGCTCCCTATTTATTGACCCAAAGCTTAATGCCTTTGCTCCAAAAAGAAAAGGCAACGCGGATTATTAATTTGAGCTCGGCAGCGCAAGCGCCGGTTTCCTTAGAAGCGCTGGCAGGAAAACGCACTTTGTCGATGCAAGCCTCTTATGCGCAAAGTAAACTGGCCTTAACCATGTGGAGTTTTTACTTGGCCCAAAAATTTAAAGACCTCCTAGTCATCGCTGTTAATCCAGGATCTTTATTGAACACCAATATGGTCAGGGAAGCTTATGGTCACCATTGGTCGCCAGCAGAGAAAGGGGGAAATATTTTATATGACTTGGCGGTTTCAGAAACTTACCAGGAGGATAGTGGAAAATATTTCGACAATGACAAGGGCGATAAAAAAGGCGTTTTTGGGGAAGCTCATGCAGCCGCATATGACGACGAAGCGATAGAGCAACTCCTCCGAGCGACGGAGAAATTATTGGGCGAATAATTTCTTTCGTTAAATACGAAAGAAAAAAGATAAGAATAGAGAGTCCAAGAATTTAGATAAGGATTTTTCCACTTTGCTGCTGCTTCATCTTGTTCATTAAATAGGTGGCAAAATCTTCGGACAGTTCGAGGTAGCTGTTTTGGTTGATGGCCTTTTTAAGATCATTGGAAGGAGTATTCGTAATCTCTTTTCCGCCCCTTTCGATAAATTTTTTTTCTACATCGAACAAGTTTAATTTTCCCCATTCATCAGAAAAAGTTTTCGTTAAATTTTCCGTATAAGCCACTTTGGGAAATTGTTTACTCCATTGATTGGAATCTTGCTCCTCTTTTGATACCCAAAAAGGGGCGATCAGCACTTCAAAAGCACCAATGAGAAGATGCGTACCTGTAGCAAAAGCAATTAATTGATCTTGCACTTGAATACTTGTCGTACTGGGTGGGAATTTTATTTCTTCTCGGAAACCAAAGGTTTCCTTTCCTTTAAGATTAGCTCCACTTACACCAATAGCTTTTAACCAATATTTCATATTTTTTAGATTTTTAGTGACAGATCAAAAATTTCCGTCGAATGACTTATAATGAAAAGATGGTGGTATTAAACTGCTAATCGTCAAAATTGTTCCTATTTGAAAAACTTTAACATTAGTCTTTTATTTCACAACAAATACGACGGTCATATACGAAAGCTCCTCCGCAACGATTTTATCGACGGTATAAGTCAATAGACCCGCATTTGAAATCGCTACATTGCTCAAAACGGATGTGTCGTATGCTGTAATGTAATAATGGAGTTCATTCGCAGCATAGGATGGAATTGGGATTCCGGCAGCGTCAGGACTAGAGATAAGTGTTCGAGTAAATAAATTTCGATATTGATGGTATAAATCCAATGACCCAGCTCCTGTGGAACCTGCCTTGATGGCCACTGCAGGAGGATAAAAAATACGCGCGTTTTTTGCGGTATTCATTTCTTGCAACTTACCATTAGCATCAACGGATAACATATAAGTATCCCCTCCATTCGCATTTGCCCCATTTCCATAATCTTCAAAAGCAACCGCTCCATCTCCTACGCTAAACAGGACATCAGCATTCTTTGTCCCTACGCCTACATTTCCGTTTGGTGCGACATAAATACCTTCATCATCTCCATCATTAGACAACCAAAAGTCGGTCGTTTGAATATTTTCGTTTGGTGTAAATTTCTTTTGTTCTCCGCCACTTCCTGCAAATAAATCACTTGGTAATATCTCGATAATATCGCCATCTGCCTGCACGCCTAAAACCCTAGCAGGCGAAGCATCATCGTAAGTTCCGGTTCCATAATCAGAAAAACGAACACTCCCTCCAGTCACATCGAACTTAGCTTGAGGAACTAGCGTCCCAACCCCAACACTTCCTGAATTTCTAGCACTCACGGACATCACATGACGGGTCCCTAAATCAGCAACTGCATCAACGCCTTGCTCCCAAACATAGAAGTCTAGACTGTTGTAATTATTATTGCTATTATGGTGACGGGATTTGAGAACGTGCCGATGATTAGTCGTTCCATCTCGGCTAAATTGAAGTTGACCATCTCCGGTTGCTTGCCAACTGCTTCCGTTTCTCAATAAACCGACTCCATCCACATCGAGCTTTACGCCGGAG
>CAYQRA010000324.1:0-7584 GCA_964419315.1 uncultured Saprospiraceae bacterium
CTCCGAGGATTTCTACAATCTCCCCTTCCTCCCAGTGTTCGCGCATGCGTTCTGAAATTTCATCGGTTACAGCATTGGGAACCTGAGAAGCCGCAACGGCTAGGTCAAAAACAGCCCGTTCTGCATCAGAGAAAGCAGGATGCGTTTTATATTCCCAAATATTTTCTAATTTTTCTTGCTCCGCCCCATAGCGCACCGCCGCTCGAATGGTATGTGCCTCACAATATCGACAGCCAGTAGTCATACTTGAGATATAAGCCAGTAGGCGTTTTAAGCTACTCGTTACCCGTCCTTTATTTTCCATAACGGCTTTATTCATCTCCAAAAAAGCCGTAGCTATTCTCGGGCGATGCATCATGGTAAAAAGGCTATTCGGTACAAAGCCCAAAGTCTCTTGATAAAAACGGCCCATTTCTTCTGCTTCAGAGCTATGATTGGTAGCTAATGGATTTACGAGTGGTCTCTTCATTATGATTTGGTATTTTTTGATTGCGCGCAATTTATGGTTTTTCACCAAACCATTGCTTTAGTTTGAGTAGTAATTTGAATAATTTGATATTTAGCGACGGATTGGCATTGAAATAAGATTGATTGATCAAAATCCAATCGCCATTATCTCTGATTAATTCTTCCAAGTTTTGGTACAATACTTCCCCGGCAGGATGAAGGGGGGCTTTCCAATAAATCCCTTGATCTGTCATGGCAAAACCTTCTTTACAAGATCCCAATATACTTTGGTCACAAATAAAGAAAATGCGTTCTCCTTTTCCCGGAAGCAAAAAATTCTTTAGGGCTTGCTCCATTGCCTCCGCAGGCATTTTTATAAAATTGGTATAGACAGTTTCTTCTTCTTTTTCAAAGCTTAGATAATCAAAAATCATCTGCTCTAATTCTACCGCTTCCCGCTTTCGATTGGTGTATTTCAAAATTGCTTGTGGCAAATCAAAGCCATGTAAAGGCTGACAATGCAAAATGATGAATTGTTCTAATAATCCTTCAAACTCTCCATCCAATAATTCATAAATCGCTGGATCAGCACTATCTCCGGTATTTCTTTCGTACAGAATTAATAACTCTTCAGACAATTGTTCCGCTCTTCGATTGATGATTTCATGATATCCTGATTGGTAAAACCGCTCCAAATAATCCTTGTAAGTTCCTGGGAACAACTCCACCTTTACCTTTTCAGACAAACTAGACAAAAAGCGATGTTCCAATTGGCGGGACATGCGGTCGCTTTCACTAAAATCCAGTAAGTTTTCTTCGGTAGAAAGATTCATGGGGCAAAATTACTGAAATCTATGGAAATGAGGTAGTTGAATTTTACGGAGTGGGAGTCAATCTTAAAAGTGGATTTTGGTTGGGAGATTATTTTCCTTTAGAAAAAGGAGAATGGGGCAAAAAAAAGCTACCCCTAGCCTGACATTTCAGGAAGGGGTAGTCCACACACTATGAGAACACCCATTAAATCTTATTTAGTTTTCTTATTATTTTTTGCTTTATTTATATCTCGGTACGGGTAGTTCGCATGATATAATTTGTTTATGCCAAGTTCAGTGCCAACAAATGTTATCAGTTTTAATGTATGTTAAACTTAAATATTTAACTCTTTGGCAATCAGGTTCTTTTTACTTAACAGCCATTTTAGTTAAATTCCTTATATATAGTTAACAAAAAGTTAAACCCTGTTTTTTTGTTACTTTTAGGGCTGTTTTTCAAAAACTTGGCATTCGTGCCAAATAATCATCGTTCTTGCAAAGAACCATAATCAGGTCAATGATCTCACAAAAGTCTATTCAAGAAATAATGGACGCTGCCAAGGTGGAAGAGGTAGTGGAAGAATTTGTCAACCTCAAACGCAGGGGGGCCAACATGATCGGTAATTGTCCTTTCCACAATGAAAAGACGCCCTCTTTTACCGTCTCCCCTACCAAAAACCTCTTTAAATGCTTTGGCTGTGGCAAGGCTGGTAATTCGGTAGGCTTTATCATGGAGCATGAGGGTATGAGCTACCCAGAAGCTTTGCGCTATTTGGCAAAAAAATATAGGATTGAACTAGAAGAGACCCAAACTTCTCAAGAGAGTATTCAGGAACGCCAACATCGCGATAGCCTTTTCATCATCAATGATTATGCACAAAAATTTTATGATGAACAATTATTTGAAACCGATATTGGTAAGTCTGTAGGACTCCATTACTTTAAAGAAAGAGGCTTTCGAGAAGATACCATTAAAAACTTTGGTTTGGGCTTCGCCCCCGCAAAGGGAGATGCTTTTACACTGAAAGCTACTCAGGACGGCCATAAACTAGAGATGCTCAAAAGTTTGGGCTTGACTTCTAAGCATGGCCGCGACTTCTTCCGAGATCGGGTGATGTTTACACTCCATAACCTGAGTGGAAAAGTGATTGGTTTTGCCGGAAGGATTTTACAAAAAAATGTAAAGGCTCCAAAGTATATCAATTCTCCAGAAACGGAAATCTATCTCAAGAGTAAATTTCTCTATGGAGCTTATCAAGCCCGCAAAAGTATTCGTAAAAACGACGAATGTATCATGGTGGAAGGCTATACTGATGTCATCTCATTGCATCAGGCCGGCGTTGAAAATGTAGTGGCTTCTTCTGGAACTTCCTTGACTGTTGATCAAATCAATTTGGTCAAACGCTATACGCCTAATATCAAAATACTTTATGATGGCGATGCGGCGGGAGTCAAAGCTGCCCTTCGTGGATTGGATTTGGTTTTGGAGCAAGATCTTAATGTAAAAGTTGTCTTACTACCGGAAGGAGAAGATCCAGATTCTTATTTACAAAAAGTAGGGATCACCGCTTTTCAGGAATATCTAAAAAGTCAGGCCAACGATTTTATTCTTTTCAAAACGGAATTATTGATGGCGGAAGCCGCCGATGATCCGGTGAAGAAAACCAAACTGATTAAAGACATCGTTAGTAGTATCGCGCGTATTCCTGATCCACTAAAACGCTCGCTTTTTGTCAAGCAATGTGCCTCGGTGATGGATGTAGATGAAAACATCTTGATCAATGAGGCCAATAATATGGTGACCGAATTGGTTCGGAAGCGCCGACAATATCGCCAAAGAGAAGATCGTCCTCGAACGCCATCTGCCAATAATTTTCTAAAACCCGTTCCCAATCAGGAACCACAAACAGAAGATGGAAAATCCAAGGAATCCAAATCCAATAGGGTTGTATTGGAAGGAATGCAATTGCAGGAAATGGAGATTGTCAGAGTTTTGGTGACGCATTGCGGAAAGATATTCGATGAAGAGGAGAACCTAAGCGTCGAAGCTTATATCTTGAGTAATATCGAAGAAGTGATCAATGACTTTCAAAACAAATTATACGAACGTATTATAAAAGAATGTTTAGAAAAATTGATTCGCGGAGATAGTTTCAATAGTTCTTACTTTGTCAATCATTCTGATCAGGAGATCAGCCAACTGGCAATTAGCTTGCTGCATAGTCCTTTTGAATATAGTCCCAATTGGGAAAAAATGCACAATCATCCCTTGCAGAATCAGCCTGACCCGGAAATGAATTTCAAGAATGATAGTATCAATGTGGTTTATATGTACAAGATGAAAAAGGTAGATCAGATGCTTTCTGAGAATCAGGAAAAAATAAAAAAAGCGCAAACAGAAAAAGACGAAGGAAGTTATATGACCCTATTGCGAATTCATCAAAAGCTATCGCAAATGCGCAATGACTTGGCCGCAGAATTTAAAGCGGTGGTTTTGCGATAAGCAAATCTATAAAACAAAAAACGGGTATCTCTTATAAATGGAGATACCCGTTTTTATTTTTCACTATAAATAAAGTGTACGCGCTTATACTATTTATAAGTAACTACAGGTTTAAGTTGCTTCGCTGTTTTTACAAATTTTTCTACCATTACTACGGAAGGAACTACTCTGGTCACTTTTTTATTTTTAGCTACGACTTCCATCATTTTTACGTGAAGATTGGCAGGTTTTCTTCTACTCAATTCTTTTACCGTATCTACTCCTGCTGCTTCCAACAACATAGAATATTGAGAAGCGACTCCTCTAACTCTAAAAAGGTCGGCCATATTGACCCAAGTTAAAATTTCTTTTTCGTTGATGCCTGTTACAGAGGCAATCTCTTTCCGTCCTTTCTTGGTACATCCATTCTTTAAAAGTGCCTCAACAGTACGTATTCCTGCTTTGGTTAATTTACGTTGATTGCTTACTCTAATACCATTAATGGCAGTAGTTGGAGTTGACATAAGATTATGGGTTTAAATAATTAAAAAAAATATACGTAATTTACTACGTCACACTTTTTATTTAGTTTCGAATCATTTATTATTTTTCAACCAATCATTACTCAAAGTAATTCAACTAGTTATACATTAAAATATCACCTCTATATATTTCGCTCTTTTGTAACTTAAGCTTGGCATATTTAGTGCTACAAGTATACTGTGAGTATACTACTAGGCCAACTAGTGATTTACTCTCTTCTAAGAGAAATTAGACATCCCAGAAACAGATACCGAATATGACATTATTTACCAATATCACTGATTGGTTAATTGCAGACAACTTGAAGCAATCCGAATTTGATTTTCGGAAAGCAAAAATTGTACTTTACACCAAACTGATTTTCCTAATCTTTGGATTTGCAGTTTGGGGAGTCTCTATGTCTATTCAAGACAATGTTCCTTTTCCTTTTCATATTGGTATTCCCCTACTCATCGGCCTAATCATCACCTTTCGGTATATTCAAAACTTGGTTTACGCTGGAAACATTATGGCAGCTTTGCTGGCTCTATTTCTAGTACCGATGACCATTTATGATGGTGGTTTATTTTCTGATAATTTGGTGTGGTTAGCGATTGTTCCAATGGTTGCCTTTTTCTTGGCCAATATTACCTCAGGTTTAGTTTGGACAGCGGGTCTATTGAGTTTTCAGTTTATTTTATTTAAAATGGCACAGGCCAGTGATGCGACTTATGAGCATTACATTCAAAATATCACCACAGAATATTTTTATTCTAGCTTTGCCTTTTTCTTTATTTTCTTTACGGCCATGATTACCATTTTTAAAAGAGAGCAAAACAAAATTATTGAAACGCTCAATCTACAAAAAACGGATCTAGCCAAACAGAAAAAAGCCTTGGCTCAAAAAGCACAGGAATTAGAAGTGGTCCAAAGAAATCTAGAGTTTACCAATAAAGAATTGGAACAGTTTGCTTATGTCGTTTCTCATGATTTGAAAGCTCCACTCCGCGGCATCAATTCTTTTTCTCACCTGCTACAAAAGAACTTAACTAAGAAAGGACAGCTTGATAAATCCAATATCGAATACTTGCATTTTATCATGGGTTCGGTCACCAATATGAATCAATTGATAGATGACCTCATTACTTTTGCCCGTACCGGAAAAGATGGGGATGATCAACATACAAGAGTAGAGCTAAGGATGGTAAAAGATATTGTCCTCCACAATCTGCAATCGAATATTGAAGAGAATAGTGCTCGGATTATATGGCAGAGTATGCCAGAAGCGATCAATGCTCCGAAGGTAAGAGTAATTCAACTTTTGCAAAACTTAATTTCTAATGCTATCAAATACAGAAAATTAGAAGTAAATCCAGTCATCACTATCACAAGCAGAGAGTTGGATACTCATTATGAATTTGCGGTAAAAGATAATGGATTGGGGATTGCTCCTGCCAATAAAGATCGAGTTTTTGATATTTTTGTAAAACTAGATTCGGTACACTATCAAAGTAGCTCGGGGATTGGATTAGCCACTTGCAAAAAAATCGTAGAACACCTAGGCGGAAAAATTTGGTTGGAGTCTTTAGAAGGACATGGTACCGTATTTTACTTTACACTTATGAAAAACAGCCCAGTTGCTATATCCCAAAACCATAGAGTGACGGATGAAGTTATTTATTAGACTTTATTTTAACAAAAAAAATACCCCGACTACTCATGACAAGTGTCGGGGTATTTTTTTTATAATTCTTTTACAACTCGTTTACACATTTCGATTTAGACAATCCAAATCTTCAAAAGCCGTTTTCAATCGCTCGACAAAGCTTTGCTCCGAAACCCGCAACCAAGTTCTTGGATCATACTTCTTCTTATTGGGCTTGTCCTCTCCATCTGGATTACCGATTTGAGTTTGTAGATAATCTTTATTGCCTTCATAATAATTGCGAAGACCATCCCAGAATGCCCATTGCATGTCGGTATCAATATTCATTTTAACCGCTCCATAACCAATCGCTTCTCGGATTTCTTCTCGCGAAGATCCAGAACCACCATGGAATACAAAGTTGATAGGATTATCCCCCGTCTTAAATTTCTCCTGAACAAATTCCTGAGAATTTTTGAGAATCACTGGCTTAAGCTCTACATTTCCGGGCTTGTATACGCCATGTACATTTCCAAAAGCAGCTGCAATAGTAAAACGATTGCTGATCTTACTCAACTCTTCGTAAGCATAAGCTACTTCTTCTGGCTGAGTGTATAATCTGGAAGAATCAATATCCGTATTGTCAACGCCATCTTCTTCCCCGCCGGTTACGCCCAATTCAATTTCTAAGGTCATCCCTATTTTGGACATCCGAGCATGGTATTCTTTACAAATTTCGATGTTCTCTTCAATCGGTTCTTCACTCAAATCCAACATGTGAGAGCTAAACAAAGGATATCCACGGGACTCAAAAAAGCGCTCCCCTGCTTCCAACATACCATCTGCCCAAGGCAATAATTTCTTAGCGCAGTGATCGGTATGAAGAATAACCGTTACGCCATAAGCTTTAGCCATCGCATGGACATGCATCGCTCCCGAAATAGCTCCCAAGACCGCTGCCTGTTGATCGGTATTGGCCAATCCTTTTCCTGAGAAAAAACTAGCTCCACCATTAGAAAATTGAATCATCACCGGAGAATTAACTTCTCGGGCGGTTTCTAATACGGCATTGATTGAATTGGTACCAATGACATTTACCGCTGGTAAAGCAAAATTATTTTCATTGGCATAATTAAAAAGCTCTGTTACTTCATCGCCCCATAATACACCGGGACGGAAACGAGTGGCAATAGCTGACATGTGCGTTTAAGTTTTGTTTTGTTTTATGAATAAAAATAGGAGGATAAAAACCGAAGATTTCGGCAGACTCCTCCACTTATTTTAGTATTTAAAATTCTTGCAAATTTCTAGGTGTTTAGATCACTCCTTTTTCCGTAAGGTAGCGCTCCGCATCCAAAGCAGCCATACAACCAGTACCGGCAGCAGTCACCGCCTGTCGATAGATATGGTCTTGTGCATCTCCGCTAGCAAAGACTCCATCCACATTGGTATGGGTTCTTCCCGGACGAGTAATCAAATAACCAGAATCTTCCATATCCAACCAATCTTTAAAAATATCGGTATTGGGTTTATGTCCGATCGCTACAAAAAATCCACTTACCGCAATGGTAGATTCTTCTTTGGTGATATTATTAATCACTCGAATAGATTCTACTTCTTTGTCGCCCATAATCTCTTGGGTCGAGGTATTCCAGTGAATGATGATATTTTCTGTA
>CAYQRA010000325.1:0-7551 GCA_964419315.1 uncultured Saprospiraceae bacterium
CATCATATTATATTCAACTAAAATATCACATACAATATTATACATAAGATCAGTACACATCCAATATCCTAGTTTTACATTCGAAGCTCTTCTATTTCAGCACTAAGCTGCTTATTGAGAAATTTAAGCTCATCTACCCTGTACTTTTATCCATCACTTCTCTAAGCACCATCTTTTACTTTTTTGGTCAAATAACCAACGATGCTGGCAATCATTAAGGAGGGTTCCATTTCTTTAGTTTTAGTAGTTGGTAAATTAGGTTTTGTGTTGGCCAATAATGGGGCTTCTATCAGAGCAAGCAAAGCTTTTCGAGTAGAATTAACCACCACATCATAGGGCGAATGGGGACGTACAATCGAGTTGTGATCATGGTTGGAATAGACCACCGCTACGTCCTCTCGGGCATCATATCCAATGGAAGAAGTACGAGCAACCAAACGATCCAATTTCCCTTGATGATAAATGGTGCTTGGGAGTTGGTCGGCATTGGCGATCCATTGCTTATTGATTTCGGTATTGTATTCTTCCAAAGGTCTTAAAGCTTCGATTTGTGGGCTATTGAAAATAAGCTTGGCTAGGTCGGCCAATTTAGCACCATTATGCGGTACCGCAATGGAAATATATAAGTGGATTCTGCTTTTCTTTTTTAGGGTCTTTAAGATGCAATCTTTGGACACCAGCCCCCCCATGCTGTGCCCGACCAATACGATTCTTTTATAGTCTTCCAGCGTAACTTCCACCTCGGTCAACAATAAGTCACTCAAATCATCTATGGATAGATTTTTTTCCACTTTCGCAGAAGGATTAAAGAGCTTTTTGATGACGCCCACTTTTTCAAAAACATCAGTTACTTTGGTAAAATAATCAAAGATGGCAAAATCATAATTCTCCTTTATTTTTGCCTCTTCCATTAGGTAAGGGATAAACAAAGGCGAGTCCACCTCTGACTTCCAAGTCTCTTTGCCTCCTCTAAATCCATGAATAAAAAGGATGATATTTTCTTTTCCTCTTCCGTTAAGAAATGTTAGCATGTTTGATCTGTTAGTCGTTAAAAGTCCATTGGCTATAGGTTTAGAACAATATTTACTGGAAACAAATTCCCTATTGTCTGAAGGAAAGAGGCCTTATAAAGAAGGTTTCGACGCCTCTTTTCCCCTACTCCATCTGCTACTATAGTCCATAAAGCTGTTGTGATTAGCTCACTCAAGTGTTAAATATAACTATAATCTGATATTCCTTAAATTAATCCTTCATTTAAGCTAAAATTTGACCCAAAACGCTAATCATCCTCCCAATTAGGGGAGCTACAAACTATTGGGCCTTGACTCACTCTGGCTTTAAGTATTTATCAAACCAGCCAATTACCTTCTCATTTCTCAAAGCTCTATGCGTATTTAGGCCATGATCTCCTCCCTCAATAATTTGGTAGTCAAATTCCTTATTGAGAGCGGTGAATTTTTCGATCATCAATTTCGCATTTTGGGGCGTGACGCGCCAATCATCTGCGCCGTGTAGAATCAGGGTGGGTTCATTGATTTCATCGGCCCAAAGCAAAGGCGACCGGTAATCATACGCCGCTTTATTGGTCAGGGTATCCCCTACTAATTCTTTAAAAACTTGGGTATACATTTCTGGTCGAGCAGCAAAATCTAATCTTGGGTCGGTGGGTGCGCCAACGACGGCGATGGCCGCAATATCATCGCTCAATCTAGAGATTTGATAAGTATTGAGACCGCCTCTAGAGATTCCATATACCCCTATTTTATCCGCAATAGCAAAGTTCAAGGTTTTAGCAATTTCGATCAATTGCAAAATATCATTTAAATCTTTTCCACCCATTTCATCTTTACCTTCACTGTAAGAATTTCCTCTTAATTGGGTAGACAATACAATGTAACCATTGGCGGCCAAATACTGTTGATACCGAAAATTTTTATGCGTCCCAAAATCTCGATTGCCGCCTCGATTAAAAATCAAGATCGGCAATTTTTCTTCCGCTTTAGGTCTTGAAATATAGCCAGTAATTTCTAAACCATCAGAGCGATACCTGATTTTATAGGTTTCGACAGGAACCTCCAAAACCACATTGCTTTCTTGCAAATATTGATAATGGATAAGCGGAGAAAGTAGTACTGACTTTTGATCTTGTGCCTGACAGGCGATGTATAGGAAAAGGAAATTTAGATAGAAGAGTTTTTTCATGCTTTGGAGGTAATTATTGAAGTTGTTTTAAATCTCTTACTGGCATCTAAAAAAGTCTTTTAGGGCTTGTATCGAGCTTATCGAGATGACCGCCCTTGTTTATAGAGAAGGTCATCCTAAAATTGATAAAGGCCTGCGTCGAGCTTGTCGAGTTGGATATAGTTCTCGCACCGATATTTTTGATGTGTTCTCCCTAATAAGCCACAAGCTAGATTAAAGTATTATTCTATTTTTAGTAATTTTCCGAACTCCCGTTTTAGTTCATTTTCTATCATCAAAATGTACAATCCAGCAGTTTCCTGAGAAAGATCGATGAGTATTTCTTCGCTGTTATTCGCAGAGATGGATAAAGTTTGAATCAATTCTTTCTTAGTATTATAAATCTTCAAAGTACTCGCCTTAGAAAAGGTTTTTCTAATAAAAAACAAACCTTCTGAAGAAGGATTGGGATAAATAATCGCCCCCAAGTCGCCTAGACTAGAAATAGCGACCACTTCGGTATCCATGCCGTCACAATTTTCATCTATTCCATTATTTGGAATATCTAGTGCCGCTGGATTAATGTCTTCATTCGTATCATCGCAGTCTTCCGCCAAAAGATAACCATCTCCATCTAGGTCATCATCTGGAGTAAGTGGATCACAATCTTCGTCGATGCTATTATAAGGAACTTCACTTGCTCCCGGATTAATGGCATTATCATCATCATTACAATCTTCCGCCAAAGGATAGCCATCCCCATCAAAATCATCATCTAGGGTAAGCGGATCACAATCATCGTCGATACCATTATAAGGAATCTCCACAGCCTCCGGATTGACCTCTTCATTAGTATCGTCACAGTCTTCTGCTAAAGGATACCCATCGCCATCCAAATCATCATCCGGTGTCTGAAGATTACAATCGTCGTCGATGCCATTATAGGGTACTTCTTCTGCTCCTGGATTTATTTCATTATCATTGTCATTACAATCATTCTCCTCCACATAACAATCGCCATCTAAATCTAGACCATCTCCGCAGGAACCTCTAATTTTTTCTACCGATCTACAACAGCCTTTATTTCCCCAAACATCCAAACTGCTATTACAAATGGAAGAATAAGAACAATAACTTAAATTCGTATTTTCATAAATATTTAAATTACTCCCGATTTTCCCAACATAAGTCAGCGCAGAAAGATCCTCCAACACAAAATTATTATTGATCCAAACCGTTGCAAATTTATGAAATCTAACATTTTGCAATCCATCCAAGCGAAGTAATTTGCTATTATGTGCAATTCTAAAATTGGAATTAATCTCTTCCAAGCTTTCCATACCTTCCAAAGAAAGCAAAGCAAAATTGCCAAAAATGTAAAAAGACTTTCCTAGAAAATCATTACTAGGACCTACTTGTCTAATGGCATCAAGACCTTTCATATCGACGATACTATCACAGCCTACGATATCAAAATTATTATGAATATATTCTAACTTCCCTAGTCCTGTAAAATCTTTTATTTTGAGGTCGTAAAAATAAACTTCATTGGTAACATTGGTCAGCGAATCCAAACCAATTAAATTTTCTAATGCATCATTTCCTCTTAATAATAATTGATTTAATTCTTTGACTTTTGGCAAACCTTCTAGGCTAAGTAAGGAATCACAACGATTGATATTAATAGTAATAAGTGCTTCAATATCAACACCACTCATATCTGTCAACGACTTTAAACCATCACAGGTGGTAATTGAAATCGACCTTAAAGCTCCGCTAAGATTTTCAAGCCCAGCTAACGATTTTAGACCATGACTTTGATTGAGGTTCAAGCGATGGATATATCGCAATTCGCTTAGTGCCGTAAAGTCTCTGAGTAAAGGATTTTTAAAAACATTAAACCGCTCAATAGAATCAATAAAACTGAGTGGACTCAAATCGTGGATATCGCTTTCTTCGGCAAATTCTCCTAAGGTTAGGTTTTTTGAAAAGTAGTCGCAGTCGCTATAGGTCACAGCAAAGGCTTCTAGTTCTGCTTGGCTCAATAGCACAACATCGGAAGTAGGACATTGGGAATAGAGCAAAGGAGGATTCAACAAAAAAAAGAGAAGGGAAGAAATTTTTAGAATTCGTAACATAGCTAAATTGTTTTTAGATTGTAAAAATAAAGAAACACCTTCTTGAATCAAGAAAGTGATTTATTTTTCTGAACAACCAGCTTTAAATATAATAGATTTTTTTAGATTGAAAGACTTTTTAGTAGCCCAACATCTTGTAAGCGACCTTTCCAGGAATTTGTTTTAGATTTGCTTGGCGCAATTCCCTTTTAAGGTATTATTTTTTGATTGAATTGGCAAATTTCCTACACAAAGCCTTATCTTACTTCCTCAACCCCAATTAATCATGAATGCCATCCAATTTCCTTTTCAATTTGATGCCCAAAGAATTCATGGCGAATTACTTGCCATTTCTTCTGCCTTTCAAACGATCCATTCCAATAAAATTGAGGAAGAGCGTTTGCAAGGTATGCATTTGATTAGGCCATCAATCAATGGTCAAAAAGATGACCATGGCTATACTTACCAATTGAGTAAGGAGCTCAAACAAAGTCCCTACCTCCAATCTATTTTGGATTTCTTCCCTTGTGACAAATTGCAATTTCGGATACACAATTTGCAAGCAAAGGGCGCCATCAGCTTGCATCGCGATAGCGACCGAGGACTGACCAGTGGGATTGTCCGAATCCACATTCCAGTGACGACCAATCCTTCCATTTATTTCTATGTCAATGGCGAACGGATCCTCATGCAAAACGGAGAATGTTGGTATGCAGATATTACGCAACTCCACGAAGTGGAAAATCGCTCGGATACGGATCGATTACAATTAATGATCGATTGCCAGCTCAATGATTGGTGGAAAAATTTGCTAAGTGAACAAGGATTAGATTCGTCCTTTTATTCTAAATGGAACAAACATAGTCTGGAGGAATTGGTGACGATGAAAACGGAGTTTGCAAAAAATGGCATCCTATTAGAGGAAGCGGAATTGCAAGAAATGGAAATGGTGATTGCTTTGAAAATGGAAGGGTGATTTCGTTTTTTATTTTTATTTTTATTTTCTCCCAAGGACAATAAATTCAAGTTCTATAGGCATTAAACATTCTCCCCCCCTCTCACATTGGACTTATTTTTTTAAGGGTACCAAATTCTCCTTTTTCAAACAATCCAAGGCACCCTGATTACAAGTATCATATTTTACCCAATTGTAATCTTCATCGAAGATAAAAGTATATTTCCTTCCATTACCTGAGTAACCATCACTAATTTCTATTTCAAAATAAGCCTGATCTTTACAGCGCCAACGATTGATAATTCTAATTTCATCTTTATTCCTATTTCCATTATACATCTCCTCTACAAAGATATCAGGATGATAGATCAACTTAAACGCATCATAGGAATTGGCATCAATAAGATCTCGGTAAACATCACTCTTTTCCTCGTCCTCATAAAATTCAGTTATTTTTCTAGACAAATAGATTAACGAATCCAAGTTGATTGTAAAAATCGTTTCCAGTTCAAACAAACTATCTTGATGAGTATAGAATGTATAAGGCATTAAACGAACTCCATTTACTTTTCCCGATTTATAGACCTCTCTCAAATAAGCAGTTTTTCCATACTCTTGACCTTCGACAAATCGAAGAATACTAGTCGTATCCAAGGGCACTTGAAGACCATGCATCCACATGATAGTAGTATCTCCTTTTTTTTCTTTTAAAAGCAATAAGGAGTCACAATTGTAGATGATATTTTCAGGATTCGCAAGGGGTAATTCATTTAGGTTAATATTTTTTTCATTTAACCAAGCTTCCATATTGGCTTTTCGGTCTGCCAAAGTTGTAGACTCTGGCATCACTTTTTTTATATTTTCCTTGGCCTGGTATTCAAGATTCCATCCATCTATTCCAATACTTGAAATTACTTCAGACCAAATCTCTATACTAGAACTTTGAGCCTGCACTGGAAGCAAGCTGGTCCGCTCCCATCCATTGCCATTCACTTTATAGATATATCCACTAAAAGTCAAAACTCTATTCACAAATGGATTATCAATTTTTAGCATCATAATAGGATCAGATTCTCCATCCGATTCCTGACTAAATCCCAATGTAATTGTTTGATCTGGATATTGAATTTCTCGTACCGATTTCAAGGATTCAATCGCATCTCCATTTAGTTCAACCTCCAAAAATACTTTTTCGCTAGGATAAAGCTGAAGGCTATTTCCACGAACTAAATAAGGTGTACTTTTAATTTCCTCTTCATAAAAATGAAGACTATCATAAACTAAAGTCAACTTAAAGGGATCTCTTAAGACTTTCTCATTTTGAGCAGCCGCTAAAAAGCAAGGTAATAAAAACAGAATTAATAGTTTTAGTTTCATCTTTTGAGTTGTCTTATTGATTTTTCATAAGCAGTTGCACTATATTAAAAAACATTAGCGACCTCAAAGTATTTTATAGATAAGAACAAGTCGAAAACCGACCAAATAATGTATCATTGTAATAAGGATTAAAAATACCTAAAGCCCTAAGTTATGAGTGAAAACCCAAATCCAAGCAATCCTTCCAATTTCAGTCCATCCAATTGGGATGCGTCCGTCATCATCGCCTTGATCGCCGTATTAATTAGCTCCGCCTCCACTTGGATCAGCTTAAAAGAATCGGGCATCATGGTGGAACAACAACAGATCCTAAGCTCGCAACAAGAAGCTTCTGTTTGGCCCTACCTCGAAAACAGAAGAGTCCATTCTAGGATCAACGATACAACGATCTCCTTCCAATACAAAGTGGTCAACAAAGGCATCGGCCCTGCGATTATTGATTCTGTAAAATACTTATTTAATGACCAGGAAGTCACCGGCTGGGGCTTAGGAGAAGCCATGAGTAAAGCCTATCCACAGTATACCATTCGGCAAGGTGGCAACTCCACTTTAGATGGTAATGTCTTGGCTCCTGGCGAAAGCCATATCGTCATTAAAGAAACGATTATAAAGTCTAAAAATGATACACTCAATTTATTCGACTTCTTAAACACGATGGATTTCCACCTTGAATATTGCTATTGTTCCGTTTATGGAAAATGCTGGAAAGTAGAATCCATTTTTGAAACCCATCCATCAGAAGAATGCTCTTTTAGATCGGATATTCGATAGAAAGCTGAATTTTAGCTAAACTTTACCTGAGAAATTCTATTTTTACCATAGAAGTTGTTTAAAAACTACTTACTTGCTTGCAAATGTGTCTTTCCGTCCACTTCTGCGTTGTAAAAATCTAACGTAGCGGGGCTACGCTTCGATTTTGAC
>CAYQRA010000326.1:0-7551 GCA_964419315.1 uncultured Saprospiraceae bacterium
AACCCCGCCGGTATATTCTAACCCGGCAATTCTTCCTTGATGGATTGCATGTGAACTCACTTCCATAAAAGCGAAATCACAGCCAGCGTCTACCATTTCTCGGAGCAGGCTATTCAGTGCTACTGCATCCGGTGTGGTAAACTCAGAAGGCAAAATCGTTTGTCCAATTTTATTTTCCACGGTAGAAAGCAAACCTGTTTTGTATCCCAAATCAGAAAAGAGTTGGTGTAACAAAGTTGCCGTTGTGGTTTTTCCATTGGTTCCTGTAATGCCAATCAATTGAAGGTCTTTGGAAGGATGGCCATAAAAATTACAGGCTGCTCGACCTAGACTTTCAGAAGAATTTTTGACTTCAATAAAAACGACCTCTTTTGGTAGTTCCTTTGGTTTTTCCTCGGCCATAATCGCAGTAGCTCCTTTTCGGATTGCTGCCTCAATAAACCGATGTCCATCTACTTGAGTTCCACGTACTGCGACAAACAAACTACCCGATTCCACTTTACGGGAGTCAAAATCAATCTGGCGGATAAGCATATCCGGATTTCCATAAATTGATTTTACGGGTAGTTTGTCAAGAATGTCGCTTAGTTGTACCACTGTATTAAGTGTTTCATAGTGTGGTTGAAATGCTTGCGCATTTCTGCACGTAGTACTCAGTAATTAATAAAAGATAGTGTTGTAAAAAAGTGTTTCAAAAAAAGTGTTAGTGTGAGGGATGTAAAACCCTAGTGTTTCAAAAAAATTTATGTTGTATCAGTTTTAAAAGTTTATTATTTCGTCTTACCTCAAAGTCAATCGAATGGTTTGCCCTTTGATAGGCGTACCGGAACGAATAGATTGCAAGCTTACTTTTCCGACCCCATTGACGACCACTTTCAGTCCTCTGTTTTCTAGCACATAAAGCGCGTCTCTCAATCCCATTCCAATTACATTGGGCACTTCCTCTTCTGGTAAGTGTCGACTATATAATTTCATGGTATCCGAACTCTCCGTCGAAATAGAGGTCCAGGAATTTTCGGTTTCCATTTGATAAGGTAATTTCAGATCATTCAGTAGCACTTCAAAATCTGAAACTTCTCCAACGTTCAAATCCGGCAATCGCCGATTGGTCCATTGGGGACGAGGTCTTTCGTTTAATGGCGTATACAACTCTGTCTGAGTGGCCATACATTTATCTGCAATTTCTCGAAAAACCGGCCCAGCAACTTCGCCTCCATAGATTCCATTTTTTCTGGGTTCCGTAATCACTACGATACAGGAATATTTTGGATTATCCGCAGGAAAGTAACCTGCAAAAGAAGCGCGGTATTTAATATTTTCTTTTCGTCGGTCAAATTTTTTATAATTGATTTGAGCCGTTCCTGTTTTACCTGCGATTTTATAATGTTCACTTCGCAGAGAGATCGCTGTTCCACTTTCGACTACCGATTCCAAAAGGAATTGTGCTTTTTTGATCGTTTCATCAGAAGCGATTTTTCGGTCAATGACGGTAGGCTTAAAATGCTGTATCGTTTCTCCATACCTTTGTATTTGAGAAACCAAATAAGGTTTCATCATCACACCTCTATTAGCCACAGAATTATAAAAATTCAAAAGTTGCAAGGGCGTAATGGTCAACTCATAACCGATAGACATCCAAGGCACCGAAATTCCACTCCAATCCTGTTCTTCATTATAAGCCTCCTTGATAAAAGGCATTCCTTCTCCTGCGATTTCTATTCCCGTTGGAATATGTAGGTTAAAAGATTTTAGCCGTTCAATAAACTTATCGGCTTGATTATTTTGGTTGTAATATTTATCTACTAATTTTCCTAAACCGACATTAGAAGAAATTTCAAAAGCTCTTTTTACGGTAGTGGTATCTAAAACAAAACTTTCTCTAGAAGCATCCACCATGATTTCTTCATAAAACTGAGCTTCTCCTTTTTGAATGTCAATCGAATCATTCAAGTCCACATGACCATCTTCGATTAGCGCCATAATGGAAGCCAACTTGAAAGTAGACCCCGGTTCTACCGCTCCACCGACTGCATGGTTATAAAGTTCTCCATAGTCTTTTCCGTCCGTCGTTCGACTGAGATTAGCAATGGCTTTAATGGCTCCTGTTTCTACCTCCATCAAAACGGCAGTTCCTTCTTTCGCATTATGATATTCGAAGGCTCTAATTAAGGCTCTTTCGGTGATATCCTGCAAATTAATGTCGATGGTAGTTGTAATATCATCGCCAACGACTGGTTCGATTTCAGTTAGGTCATTGATCGGTATCCAAGCAGAACCTGCTCTTTGCATCAATTTTTTACCTTCCTTTCCTGCCAAGACCTTATTGAATTGTCCTTCGAGGCCAACAGGATTATATCCTTCTTTGACAAAGCCAATCGTTCGACGAGCCAAGACTCCAAAAGGTTTTTTTCTTTCACTGAGTCGGTGTACGATCAAACCACCTCGATACTGCCCTTTCCTAAAAAGTGGAAATTTCTTAATCATTTCCATCTGGGAGAAAGTAGCTTTTCGTTTGATCAATATATTTCTAGCTCCTTTATTTTTTTCTTCCACCAAGTAGGTATACATCCCTCCGATGGTATAAGTATTGTCGACATAAGTAGCCAAACAATAAGCTAGAGAATCGATATTCTCCATAAAATCCTCCTCCGACATGGCAGTCGAATTTGGATCAAATCGTATTTCAAAGAACGGAAGTGAAGTAGCGAGAAAAGAGCCATCTTCGGCCATGATATTTCCTCTATCTGCTTCTACAGTTTTATATTTTACATAAAGACTATCTCCTTTTGCCCGCCATCGGTCTCCATCCACATAAGAAATTTGCACCGCCTTGGCAAAGATTCCGATTGCTGCTAAAACCACTACAACAAACACAAAATAGACCCGAACCAGTACCTCATTTTTTATATTCATGGTATCCTCGTCTGCTAATTTGATTTTTTGCTATCGACCACGATCTTTCGGATTCCACTCCTAGAGACTCCCAAACCAAGCGCTTCCGCTTCTTTGACTACCTGTGACCGTTTGGAATTATACATGAGTTCCGATTTCATCGACATGTAGTTCCAGCGTAGTTCCTTAACCTCGTTCTGTAATTGTTGTATTTGTCTAACCTTCTTTTCAGAATAATGGGCATTCGCGATATAGACAGTAGCCAAAAGTCCCAAAAAAAGGATAAAGGGAAGATTCTTTAAAATCATTCCGGCATTTAAATCTTGGAATCCGGATAAATTCTTTGCACTTTTTTTTGCCATCAGTCTTTGTCTGTTCATGAAGTACTAGACAGGTTTATTAAAATCAAAATGACTGATTTTATTTCCTATCCCTAGGTTGTATTGAACACTTTGGTTTTAAATCAAAGTATTTTCTTTTCTGCGATTCTCATTTTGGCGCTACGCGCTCGCGGGTTAAGATTAATTTCCTGTTTTGATGGCAAGAGGGCTTTTTTTGTAATCAGCTTAAAAGGGCGTTCTATATTTCCGTAAAAATCTTTGATGACTTCACCATCGATATTTCCGGTTTTAAAAAAGTTCTTTACTAATCGATCTTCCAGAGAGTGATAAGAGATAATGACCATCTTACCTCCTGGTTTTAAAACTTCTCTGGCTTCCTGTAAAAAAGTTTCCAAGGCTTCCATTTCGTCGTTGACTTCGATACGCAAAGCTTGAAAAACCTGAGCAAGGTAACGATTGCGATTGCCCCGAACCAAAGGGTTGAGTAATAGCAGAAAGTCGCCTGTAGATTTAATCGCTTTATGAGACCTTTCAGAAACGATGGCTTGAGCTAAAGTTTTTGAGTTTCGGACTTCGCCGAAACGACTAAACATTTGCTGTAGTGCTTCTGCGGAATACGTTTGTAGTACATCCGCTGCGGTCAAGTCACCTTCTTGGTTCATACGCATATCCAAGTCGGTTTCGAACCGAAAGGAAAAGCCGCGTTTGGCATCATCTAATTGGTGGGAAGAAACGCCTAAATCCGCCAAAATTCCATCTACTTGGCTTACACCATGTAATCGGAGGAATCGCTTGAGAAAGCGAAAGTTGTGGTGAATAAAGGTAAATTTTTCATTCTCATCTATCAGATTCGGCAAAACGTCTTCATCCTGATCAAAACTATACAGATGCCCTTTGGCACCTAGTTTTTGCAGTATCAGTCGGGAATGGCCGCCGCCACCAAAAGTGGCATCTACATAAATTCCTGCGGCCTCAATATTTAAAGCATCAATGCTTTCTTTTAATAAAACAGGATTGTGGTAATCCATTATTTAATCCTGTTTGGTTTCGTCATTGGATTTAGGAAGGCTTAATTCCTCCATATCTATATGTCCCATCACCTCTTCTGCTAGTTGAGCAAAATCTTCTGGTTCTTCAGAAATCAAAAGATCGTATTGTTCTTTTGCCCAGATTTCGATTCGGTCATTAACAGCCGAGAGGACAATCTCTTTTTTTATATTGGCGTATTCTGTCAGGCGCTTAGTCAATAAGATTCTATCAGAACTGTCTGGAGATATCTCCGTGGCTCCTCGATAGATAAAGCGCATAAATTCTCGATTCTTCTTTTTATAGGTATTCAGCTTATTCACTCTTGCTATGATCACATCCCAAACCTCTTTTGGATAAAGTGTCAAACACTTCTCCATTCCTCTATTGACAACAAAGGCCTGCGTCCCTTCTGCACCTAGCTGCTCCATCAATGAACTAGGTAAACGCATCCGGCCCTTTGAATCAATCTTGCATTCGTATTCTCCTAGAAGTTGAGGCATTATTTACCTTTAATCGTATCAAAATAGTATTAAACGCTTCAAATGTAAAGCATTTTACCACAAATTACCACATCTTCCCACCCATTTTACAAAAAAAAGTTTTCCACAATTGCTCTAAAAGCTGAACAAAAAGGCAAACTCATTTATTTGCGTATATTTTTTCACTAATACGATTTCAAAAGCTTCCTTTTAGCTGATTATAATCCATTTAAACATGATAGATATTAATCAAATATTCCCACTTTTTCCCCCAAGACTAATTTTTTATCGATTTCTTCGTTTGTTGAGGGGCATAAGAATTAAAGAAACTTTGCCATTTCATTTGCAAGACGCCTAGAATAGCTTCACTGACAATACTCGTATTCATTTTGGAAGTGCCCTCTACCCTATCAATAAAAGTAATTGGAACCTCTTTGATTTTATACCCTAAGGAATAAGCCGCAAATTTCATTTCAATTTGAAAAGCATAGCCAACAAATCGAATTTTCTGGAGATCAATGTTTTCCAATACTTTTCTAGAGTAACAAACAAAACCTGCGGTTGGATCTTTGACCGGCATCCAAGTCATTAATCTGACATAAACAGAGGCGCCATAAGACAAGAAGATCCGATCCCATGGCCAGTTTTCCACATTCCCTCCTTTGGTATACCTAGACCCAACGGATAAATCCGCACCATCTTCCGTGCAAGCTGTACTTAGTCGAACCAGATCTTTTGGATTATGAGAAAAATCAGCATCCATCTCAAATATATAATCATAGCCATGATCCAGTCCCCATTCAAAACCTTTGATATAGGCTGTTCCCAGCCCCAATTTGCCTTGCCGCTCTACGATATAAAGCATTTTTGGAAACTTATTCCGCAAATCTTCCACAATCTCAGCGGTTCCATCTGGTGAACCATCATCTACGACGAGCACATCAAAGGAAACATTGAGATTAAATACCGCTTCAATAATATTAGCGATATTCTCTTTCTCATTATAGGTAGGAATTATGACTAGACGCTTTATCAATTTTCAAAAATTAACGGTAAATGTAGGTATACACTGCAAAGACGAATTCGTTCAAACCAAGCTTTTCTGATACCAAGGACGATGTAACAAAATTACCTCGAAAAATATCAAGTGGCAATATATCAATAATATTGATTATATACCGGAAAGCAAGGGGAATTGTTCCGGCTTTAGACGGGTATTTTCCTATTCCTATTTTATGGACCTATTTCAAAATAGAAGTTGAGGTTCTGATCTTGGCTTATCCCTAAAGTGCCGGAAAGCGTGAGGGGTCGTTTTCACTCATTATTTTATAAATGATTTCAAAGACATCCTCTGGATTAGGTTTTGTAAAATAATCGCCATCAGAACCATAAGGTGGTCGATGAGCTTTGGCGGTCAAAGTAACCGGAGCAGCATCCAAGAAACGATAACCATTCTGGTTTTCCAAAACTTCTTGCATCATATAAGAAGTAGCCCCACCCGGAACATCCTCATCCATAAAAACAATGCGATTGGTTTTCTCCAAAGATCGCACAATGCCGTGTTCGAGGTCAAAAGGTAGGAGTGTTTGTACATCAATAAGTTCTACAGAAATTCCCGCATCGGTCAACAGCCGAATGCCTTGTTCCGCAATTCTAACACAACTACCATAAGTCACCAAAGTCACATCTGTTCCTTCTTGAAGTACCTCTGGTACACCTAGCGGCAATTTAAAGGAACTTAGATTTTCTGGTAATCTTTCTTTGAGGCGATAGCCATTGAGACACTCAATGATAATAGCTGGATCATCAGAATGAAGCATGGTATTGTAAAAACCTACTGCTTGAGTCATATTTCGGGGTACACAAATATAAATGCCTCGCAAAGAATGAATCATCATTCCCAAAGGAGAACCCGAATGCCAAATCCCTTCCAATCGGTGTCCGCGAGTTCGGATAATAGCTGGAGCGCATTGCTGGCCATTACTTCGATAACGCAAAGTCGCAAGATCATCCGTTAGTGGTTGTAAACCGTAGATCAAATAATCGAGATACTGAATCTCTGCTATTGGTCGCAATCCACGCATGGCCATTCCAAGGGCAGTGCCCATGATCGTCCATTCTCGAATTCCGGTATCAAAAACTCTTTCTCTGCCATATTTTTCTTGTAGACCTGCAAATCCTTGATTGACATCACCAATATGTCCTACATCCTCTCCGAAAGCAAAAAACTTAGGATTGTTTTCTAAAGTAAGATCAAAAAACTTGTTGAGGATTTGATAGCCGTTGAGGACTTGTGAATCATCAGAATATTTGGCAGGTACTGCCGGCACCTTTAGGGCAGATTTATCAGATTCACTATACAGGTGAGTATGATATCTTTGGTGACCTAAATTATTTGCACGTTGTAACCAGCTGTGGACCTCGCTTAGCGTATCTGATTTTTTCCCAACCAGTACAAAAGCGACCCTTCTCATGTGAGCAATAAGCTCTGCAAATAAAGGATCTATCATTTTTTTAAGCTCCTCTTGAATGGTTTTGATCGCTTCTACCTCTGGAAATTCTACGGCCAATCTTTCAAACATGGAGAAAGCCTCTGTTTGATATTTTTTTACGGGTTCGTAATAATCATTCCAAGCATTATTTTTGGCTTGGCGGACATATTTGCGAGCTTCCACTCTAATTTTTTCTATTTCCTCTTCGGTCGCTAATTTGCTATCGACCATCCACTCGGCCATCACTTTGATACAATCCAATTCTTTCTCCCATTCTAGTCGCGCGGAGGTTTTATAACGCTCGTGAGAACCAGAAGT
>CAYQRA010000327.1:0-7550 GCA_964419315.1 uncultured Saprospiraceae bacterium
CAGTTCTTCAACTACATGAGATCGAAGACCAACTCTAGGGCACCTATTCCAGGACTGTTAGACAGCGAAGGAAACACCATTGAAGATGGAGAGGGAAAATGTAAACTACTGAATGTCTTCTTTTGCAGAGGTCACTAAAGCCTCAAAGGGAACAAAATTCAAAGGACCATCAGGAATAATGATCCATTCTTTTTTAGCATTGATTTGTTGTAGTGCAGAGCTTGGAAAAAGTTGTTGATACAATGCAAAGGCGGATTTTTGATAAGCTTTGGGCTCATTATCGATTTTACTTTGATCCGTAAAAAAGCTAAGGAAGTTTTGAATCGTAGCATTGACCGCTTCGCTTTTCCCCAGTGGATAAAAATGCATCTGCTCTTTTTCCAATACAAATAAATAGCTTTCTTTTTCACCAGAGAAAAACTCAAGTAAGACACTATTGGCATCGACAAGATGACCGGCTTCTACTTTTTGCTGGAGAAAACTTTGCTGGTAACTGGGATATTTTTTAAAAATAGCGGCTTGTACTTCCTCTAGTTTTTTAATCAGTTGATCCTGTGCTTTTTCTTCTTCCTCATTCAATTGATGATCGGAAGCTCTAGACTGAGCAGCAAAGAATCGTTGTTGAATCAGTAGATCTCTTTGCTTTTGTACCAGGCTATCTTTTTCCAATTTCGTGGATAAAAAAGAATTGCGTTTTAGCGCATCGAGCAAGACAATAGATTTACTATTTTCTGCCAATTGAAAAACCTTTTCGATGGGAGTTTCTCTATTTTCTTCGGGCTTCATTTGAGCGAGCGTAGCGATGGCGGCTTCCGCGCGTTGTCGGCTATCTCCTAGCAAGGTTAGTTTGGAAGACTCATACAAATATTGCTGGCGGAGCAATTGCTCCACTTCTGTCGACAAAGCGTAACAATCAAGACTGGCGTTTAGGTAGTCCGAGTTTTTATTTTCTTCGTACAAAAATCTCAACACCTCCGCTTTGACTTCCAGGGCTTCAAAAATGGTATTCTCAGGATAAAGCGATTCTTTTTGAGGCAAGTCTAATAAATCATTGGGAGTAAAACTGGGCAATACCGCTTGCAAGGCTTTATTGGCAGTAGTCAATGCTTGTTTTCCTTGTTCTTGTTTCCATAAAATCTTACTGGAGCTTACCAACACCTTTCCACTTGTTCGTCCTTTTTGTCTTTGAAAAATAAGTAAGACTTTCCCTAGTTGGTCTGCTGCTTCAGCTATCGCTCCTTGTTCATAAAAAATATTTGACAATAGATGATGGGCAGCGGCCTGTTCTTGCTTTTCGGAATAAAAAGTCAAGGCTTTTTCCGCATAGGTCTGCGCCTGATCAAAATCTTTTAAGCCCAAATAATTAGCCGCCAATTGATAATAGAATTTCCCTTCTTGCTTTGAATCTCTTTGGGGCAATTGCAAACCCTTCTCTAGGTTTTGAATAGAGTTTTGATAATCCCCTTTATTCCAATAACTAATCGCCAGATTGAGGTAATTTCCTGTTTGATCTTTATTACTAAAAATCGGATTTTGAATACCTTCCTTAAAATGTCGAATGGCTCGTTCATTGTCTCCCAAGATGGTGTAGGCATTTCCCAAAGACTTAAAAATGATGTCATAAGACAGGGTATCTCTCATCCCACTTTCTTCCAAAAGCCCTTTGGCTTTTTCTAAAACTTCTTTGGCTCTAGGTACTTCTTTACCCAGGGTCATCAGATGCAAACCTATATCTCGGTATAAAATCAAAAAGGCCAGGGTGTCTACATTATCTTTTGGCTTTCGCCAAAGACTTCGTTCTGCTTTTTCCAAAAACGGTAAAATACATTCGGGAGAAGTTGCGCAGATATCGTAGTAAAAATCATAGATGTAGCCGTAGAGGTATTCGGAGATGCTATCGCGCTTTTGGAAGTAATTGATTCGTTCTTGATAATAATACTGAAGGCTATCAGTATTTTCCTGCGCTAAAAAAAAATCGATCTTCGTTTGTAATTCGCTGAGGATTTTTTTTTCATTATCGGTTTGATTTTGTCCAGATAACAAAAGTGGGAGAAAGAGAAAAAAGAGCGGAATGATTCTATTCATAAAGAAGCCGTTTAAGAACTCCAAATCTACTCGAATAATGAGTTTTTATCTTCTCCTCAGGTAGCAATATTTAAAAAAATGCATTTTTTTCTGAAAAATTTATGGAATTTGCCCTCCGAATGCGTCTATGTGTTGATTTGTTTTTCGAAAACCTCCGGAAATTGTTGAAAAATTAAATCTTGGTCTGCATTTGCGGTTGAGAGCCCAAAGGAGTAGTGGCGAAGGTTTGCCATGACAAAAAAATTTGGGCTGGATGCTGGCGGCGGTGGCCTGGGGGAGTGAGCGATCCGCAGGTCGGGCACGACAGTACCCGAAGCGAGCGAACGGCGAAAGCCGACGGGAGAGCTGCCCTCCCTCTTTGGGGCTCTTATACCATTTTTCAAAAATTTAATTTTATTTCCTCTTCCATTCCAACAGGATCTACCGTGAAAATAGATTCATTTTTATCCAGTTCTTCTTGATCTTATCTTCTTAGAAAGTAGTTCTAAATTTTCCAAAGCAAATAAAACTGCAAATTATTATTCAACGTTTCGTTCAATTGATAATGATAGCGCAAACCCAAAGCTGGTCCTGCCCGCACCAAACCCAAAGAAACATCTCCAAATACCGCAGGAAAAAGATCCATTGTATTCGTCGTCGTCATCGGAATCATCAAAGGTGCTTCGATAGCATTTCCTTCTCTATCCACTTTTTCAATGCGATCTTTATGGCTGACTTTTTTAAATCGAGCAGAAATTTGCAACCCAGCTCCTATAGATAAAAAACTTGTCACATTTTTTCGCAACTGCAAAGGAACCGCATCCCAGACAAAATACTCTGTCCAATCCCTACGTATCGTATCTATCCGTATTTCTGCCAAACCAATTGGAGTATCTGCCTCTACAAATATAGAGTTGACCACCTCCGAATCGGTCCGCCATCGACCGACCATCAATTCCATTTGATAGTACAGTTTATACGATTTAAAAGGCGACAAAGTAGCACCCCAAAAATAATAATCTTCACTTCCAATTGCTGTTTGTCCTTCAACCAACTTTTCATCAAACCGATTATATCCTCCTTTCAGACCAATAGATAAACCGGGTTTAAAACGAGTTGCTGAAAAATTAGTCACCACCGCTTTTTCTTTATCAAAATAAATATCTGCTCTACTTTTCTGTGTTCGTTTTTTAATTTTCTTTCCAGGCTTAACCGTATATTTTACATAGCCTTTGGTATCCTTTTTATTTTCTGCATCATTCTTCCCCGGCAATTGAATGCCCTTAAAAATAAAACGAACCAGTTTATCATTAATCACCTTTTTCTCGATACAACTTTGTCCTTGTATCTTTACCATCTCACAGGGAGGACAGGCTTTTTTCAAATGAGTCTTTTGTAATTTCACGGTCTCAATATCCATCCCCGGTGGAATGGTACAATCGATCGTAATCGAATCGGCACTACCTACTCCTGTGTTTTGAAAGTGAACCGTGTAGGTAATTTCTTTTCCTTTTATATTTCGATAGTTGGCTCGGGTACTCGATACGCTGATTTTGTTGGGATCATGAGCCGAGACAATCGACATTTCCAAAATACTCTCCGTATAAATACCTCCCGATTCTGGCACATAAATTCCTTTAATCGTGATGGTTGCGGTGGTATCCTTGAGCATTGAAGCAGTGGTTGCTAAAGTCGTAAACAAATTGCGTTCTTCCCCTTCTCCCATCAATCCGGTATCCCAAGCTACCACGTCTTTGTACTTCTCCTTTGCCTCCTCCAAAGCTTGATTGACTGCTTCAGAATAGCCCACCGTTTTAATTTCAATCGCAGGATCTAAGGAGAAAGCCATTTCTGTACTGGCCATAAAATCTAAGGTCGGTTCCAAAGGATTAGCCCCCAGTAAATTTTCATTGGCGATATTCAAATCTCTCACTTCTCCAAAATGCGAACGTTCTTCTACCAATTCAAAATGGGCCGCCGGATAAACGCTTTCATTAAAAAACAAATACAGTTTTCCAAGCATGGGTTCAGGAGAAGGATTTTTATAACTCAAGATACAAACCATTCTTTCGTTAGGTTTGGGATCATGATTATTGCGCAATAGCATAAAAGTATCTTGAGTCAAATAGGTTCCCGGATCGATCACTGGACCGTCGAGCGAAGCCATTGTTGGTTTGGGGCGCTTTGGTTTTTCCTTGGGTAATTCTCCGTTGTCGTAATTATTAGTCAGGTACAAAACAGCGTCTCCATCTGGCGATCGGGTGTAAGTATGAATCGGGTTTTCTTCGAAAGAATAATGACCATCCCCAAACTCCCAGTAATGTCCAAAGGATGGCGCTTTGGTCGCGCCGGGCGTAGGCAAGACTTCTAATTGATTGGCTTGCGATTGGAATTTAAAGGTATTATTACCTTGCTCGATGATCTGAAAATCTGCATCTCTTTCTAAAGGTTTTTTATTTTTTCCTTTTTGAGAAAAACTAGAAAACGCAAAAAGTAAGCATAGAAGCACTAAACTTGAGGCTTTGAAGTTCATAGATTTTGAGGTTAAATGGCATTATTAAAGCTAAGCTCTTTAGAACAATATAGGGAATAATTATGCCATGATGAAAAATCCTAAAAGAACCGTGAAAACTCAGCGTTTCCACGGTTCTAATCTCTGATTGCTTTATTTTTAGATAAGCGTTCTTAACTCTTAATAGAGCTGCTTATTTAGTCGCTAATTTTTACCAGTTTCACTGGTGCAGGGGCAAAATTCTCTCCACTAAGTCTTAACAAATAAAACCCTGCATCTAATCGACTGAAATCGACTTCCGTACTCCCACTCTTCGCGTCGACATTTCGAAGTTGGATCATTTCTTTTCCTTTGGTATTTACAACTTGGAGATTAAGCGTTTCTGGTGCATTGGCTGCTTCCCATTTAACTTGTACGGTAGTTCTTATTGGATTGGGAAATACTTCTACTTTATTAAAACCAATCACTGCTCCTCCTGCATTACACCATTGTTCAATTAATATTTCTGTACAAAACTGATGCTCACAAATATTGCCATCTGCCTGAATTCTGGTAACCAACATACAGACTTCATAAGTTCCGATTCCAGGGTATTCGTAACTAAAGATTTGATTGCCAATCGTTGATCCTACACTGACTCCATTTACCGTCCAAGTTATTCGATCACAATCTTCTAAAGCATAAGGTCGAAAATCACCATTCGGGCAATTAAAGTTGTCGCTAAAACCTAAATTAACCGCATCGTAAAAAGCTTCATCACAGACACAACTAGTATTGATCTGACATTCTGGTAGAGAGATTTGCAATTGGTCTTCCGCACAGATGGTACTGCTACCCGCAGCAAAGGAATAATAGGTGAGTGCAAAAGGATCACATCCGCTAGAATTAGAAACCGTAAAGGTATAAGTTCCAGAAGCTGCTACGGTCAAACTTGCAGGACTCACGGTACCACATGGAGAAGAAAGATTAATGGTTCCTGCTCCGTCGATGTATAAATCCATAATGTAATCTGCTAAACCATCGCCATCTACATCGTCGGTACATTCTACCATATAATCTTCAATAATCGGACAAGGCAATTCGTTCTGACATTCTGGTAAGCTCACCGTAAAGGTATCTACAATACAACACCAGTTGAGTACCGTCCCTGAAAAGTTTTTCAAAATCGCTTTATAAGCAACCAAATCACCAGCACTTCCTCCGCTCAGATTTACACAGTAACTATTGGAGCTGTGAGCAGCTAAGCTAATCGACATTGGGTTTGGAGAAAAAACAATTCCTGCTGGGGTATAAGGATCAAAGTATAATTCGGTCGCATCAAAATCGCTATTATTCGAAATCGTAAAACAGTAATCATAAGAACCATCTGCCAAACAAGTAATATCGTCATTCTGAATAGTCATACAAGGCTCGCAATAGAAAGTCAAAGTATCTGAGCAAACGATATTTTCGCCAGTGGCGGTGTCTCCAGCGATCCAATCAAAAACAACTACTTGAGGTGTTTGACTCATGTGGTCAATATCTTTAAAACAAAAATTTAAAACGCCCGGATCCGCAATTTCATCGATAAAAGCTCCAGAAGGCGTCCAACTCAAAACATTCCCTGCGAGAGCGGTTGAAGTCCAACCATTGTCCCCTGTTGGAGTATCAAAATTTACACCTGGCGTAATAATCGTTGAAACAATACTTGTAAAATAGGCTGGATCAAAATTATTGATCACATCTACCTCGTAGCAACAAGCTCCTTCTTGATCATTCGAACGCGCCACCAAATCAATCGACTCACAAGGATCACAAGTTGGCAATTCTACACAATGCGTCGTATGGCAACAGGCCAAATTTTCGCTAAACAAGATTAGATCAAAACAAAAAACAGAATCTGCACTCACAGGAATATCAATCGTCACCGGACCATAATTGCCATCAACAGGAATGATAACACCAGGATCATAATCGCCATTGACAATAATTCCATCTACTATTTGCCCCGTATTATTTTGCACCCAAAAAGTATAAGTAGTTCCATTGGCATCACAGTCAAACGTTTCTTTTACTACTAGGGCACAAGTATCTTCTGCCGGAGTTTCCAATTGCATACAAAAATTATCCAGTCCAACATAAACTGCTCCGGAGATAGAATCACTACTCGGTGTTAATAATACGTGAGTCATCCCTCCTACTGGAAAACTTCCAGCGCCAGAATCAAAAGTAATCGTTTGTGTAGTTTTGTATCGATCACAAGAGTCGCCTAAAAAAACCGTTCCTAGTAAAACGGTATTCGCTGGTCCAAAAAGGTTTTCATTGGAAGGGCTATGAGAAGAGGTTGGGGTGGCAGAATAAGCATTGGTAGGATTATAGATTCCATAAATCCCTAGTTCGGCAGTTCCCCAGCCATAAAGACAGGCGACATCAAAGGTGAAAGAGTAAGTTCCAGAACCACTCGTCAAGGGAGTATTTAGTTCATTGTATAAACCTTCTCGATAAGTGGTGCTACTAGAAGGATTATTAGAAATCCAAAGTCCCGCATAATTTCCTTCAGCAGGAAGTGGAGGTAGAAATGGGCCCGCATTATAAGCGTAAAAATCAGCTAAGCTGCCAGTCGCCCAGATACTACTAAAGCCATCTGCATTATTGATGTCTTGATCACCAGCAGTCGGTGTTCCGATTTCGAGGTCGCCATTGGTAAATAGATTGCCTGGGCAAAATTCTTGGGCAAAGATGGTATTGGTCATTAAAAATAGAACGATGAGTGTAATAAGATTTTTCATGGTATAAATATTTTGTTCAATTAGAGATTTACTTAGAAGTTGTTTTAAAAAAGCTTGTTTCCAAGCACTTACAACTGACTATCGGGGCTTTGGGAAAATCTTACCCCTTTTTCAAAAAAAAAATTAGAAAAACCTCGAAAAAGCCCATTTTAAAGGGGTTTTCTGCCACAAAAAAATTACCTTCATTGCAAAGAAAGACCAATGAA
>CAYQRA010000328.1:0-7546 GCA_964419315.1 uncultured Saprospiraceae bacterium
AAAAAGTCTATAAAAATTGTAATTTTGTAAGGATGCAAAATTTATTTCGATATTATCTTGATTCGTCAAAGACTGGAGTTCTAGTCGAAAATAAGGCGATGTTACCTTCGAAAGATATCGAACTGCATTTGTACGAAACGGTAACTCAGTGCGAGGATGTACACATGAAATTTAGCTTACCCATATTCGCTTTTATGGTGAAGGGAGATAAATTTATTGACATGGAGGGGATCGGAAAATTTCAGTACCAACCGGGAAGTAGCTTAATTGTACCTTCTCATACCAACCTTAAGATTGACTTTCCAACCGCCTCCTTAGATAATCCTACTCAATGTCTGGCTTTGGTTCCTGACGAAAGTCTTATTGAAGAAGCGAAGTACGATTTTTATAGTCTGGCCGATACTTCCCTAAATATTGAAGAGGAGGTCAATCTAAAAATAGGGGCAAACTTACAGGATATTGGTATTATGCGAACGGTTCAGAATTTGGTTTTCCTTTTCCGCGAAAACAATGCGAATAGAGATTATTTTATCAACCTCACCACCAAAGAACTGGTCATTAGAATTTTGCAATCCAAAGCTCGAGCCTCTTTCTTACATTTTTTCAATGGTTCAGAAAATGCGATGAGTAGAGTCGCTAGATATATCAGAGATAATATCCATGCTCCACTCAACACTGATAAATTATCGAATGTGGCAGGAATGAGTCGGGCCAAATTTTACACCCAATTTAAAATCATCTTTGGACTTTCGCCCAATAAATATGTGATCCGGGAAAAGATTGAGAAAGCAAAAACTTTACTTGCTTATAAACGAAATCAATCTATTACGGAAATTGCTTATTCTTTGGGATATGCAGATAGTGCGTATTTTACAAAACAGTTTAAAGAAATCACAGGAGTCTCTCCTTCTGTTTTTCAAAGAAAACTTTTCCTTAAGAATAGCTAGTTTCTGCTAGTATTCAGCCAGAATATTCTAATTTCCATTCTCCCTCACTACTAAACCTTTTCCGAATACTTCCCCTAATCCACAATGATGTTTACTTATAATTTTCATGGTCTTTTGAAGTTGTTTTAAAATAGATAAGAACAATTGTCTATTTTTACCAAGCATGTTACAAAAGAATAAAATAATAATTTTTAGCGCTTTAGCCATTTCTCTTTTGCTAAATATTCCCCGCTTTTTGATTATGCTGAGTCGCAAAGACTTGGTAGCAGAATTTGGATTCACCTATGGGGAGGCGGTAGTGAGGCTGGTGGTGATGTTTCTATTTTCTTGGCTTGTTTTGACTTATAATATCCATTGGAAAGTAAAATGGAAATCTTCGTATCCCTTAAATACTCCGTTATTTAATGTGCTAATCAATGCCTTTTTCTTATTCGCGGGGGTTGTTTCTTTGACCTTTTTGAAACGGCATATTTCGGAGTTTGCTTTGGATGAAGAAAGCTACTTATTTGTTACCTTTTTTATTTATTTAGTGGTCTTAATCTTATTATTACTGCTGTCTTGGTTGGTTAATCTTAGCTTCCAACATCAACAAAGTATTATTGAAAAAGAGCAGGCCAAACGAAAGGCTTTGCATCATCAATTAGAGGCTTTGCGGTCGCAAATCAATCCTCATTTTCTTTTTAATACCTTGAATTCCCTAAGCACGCTGATCCGTCAACAGCCAGATAAAGCCTCCGTTTTTGTCCGTAAATTATCTTCCTTGCTTCGGGCTACCTTACAACAAAGTGATAAGGATTACACTTCTCTGGACAAGGAGTTGGATTATTTGGAGGCTTATATATTCCTACAAAAAGAACGATTTGGGGATAAATTGGATGTGGAGATAAGTATTCCGAATCACCTAAAAAAATGCACGATTCCTTCTTTTTCGCTTCAACTCTTAGTAGAAAATGCCATTAAGCATAATGTAGTTTCTAGCAAGCAACCTTTGCAGGTTAAAGTTTACATAGAAGGTAATTTTTTGTTGGTCAGTAATCCAGTACAGAAAAGAAGTGATGCTGTAGAAAGCATTGGAAAGGGATTGAGCAGTCTCTCTACCCGATTTCAATTATTGAAAAAAGAAGATATTCAAATAGAAAAAACAGACCAACTTTTTCTGGTTAAACTTCCTCTATTAGGAAAGGTCTAAAATGGATATAAAAACAAACCTATGCAGGCAATCCTTATCGAAGATGAAAATTCAGCAGTCGAAAATCTAAAATATTTACTCCAAGAAATCGAACCTGACTTAGTCCTAAAAGAGGTTATCGATACGGTTTCTGAGGCTATTCAGTTTTTCAAAACTAGCAGCGAATACGATTTAATCTTTATGGACATTCACTTGGCCGATGGCAACTCTTTTGAAATTTTCAAAAGTGTAAAACCCAGTGCACCAATAATATTTATAACCGCTTTTGATCAATATGCCATTCAGGCATTCAAGCATAATAGTATTGATTATTTACTGAAACCGATTGAGAAAGTAGAGTTAAAAAATGCGATTCAGAAATTTAAAAATGGAAAAGAATTAAATCGGGTTACGGATGCCCAAATACAAAACTTATTGGGTCTGCTGCAAACTAAGCAAAAAACATTTCGACAATCTTATTTGGTGCAAAAAGGAGATAAACTGATCCCCATAGCGACTCAGGATTTTGCTTTTTTCTTTATTCAAAACGGAGTAGTCCGTGGAACCACCAACAAAAATCTCACCTATCACTTGGATACCAAATTGGAAGATCTGGAAAAGGAATTGAATCCAAATGATTTTTTTCGAGTGAATCGGCAATTTCTCCTCCAACGTTCAGCCATTAAAGATTTAAACATTTACTTTAATGGCCGTTTGATCGTCAATTCGATTCCTCTACCCCAAGAACAAATCATCGTTAGTAAAGCCAATGCTCCAAAATTCAAAAGATGGCTAAATAAGATCTAACACTTCACCTCCCCTATTGTCAGGTTTACTAAGCATTCTGGTCACTTCACTTCTTTAAGTCTAACTCGTAGAGTCCTTTCGGGTATATTTGCTTTCGTATTACGGATCTCTCACTTGACCTATACTTAATTTAACCCTGTAAACCCCTTAGCAAAATGATAGCCCGAATAAGTTTATTGCTCTTGCTTTATTTTATCCTGCCTAATAGCACTTTGGCAAAGGAAAAAATTCCTTTAAAGGACAGTGTCACCGTTTATGTTTTTCTTCATGAATCTTGTCTGATCAGTCAGTATTATACCCTAAGCTTACGCGAATTGAGTGAAGCATTCTCCAATAAAAATCTTCAATTCGTTGGTTTATTTCCAAACCATTCTTCTAAGCCAGAAAAGATCGAGGCCTTTAAAGAAAAGTATAAAATTCCATTTCCATTAAAAGCAGATTATGAAAAAATAAAAACCGCACAATTTGGAGCGACGGTCACGCCCGAGGTGATCGTATTTAACGAAACACAAAACAAAATACTCTACCAAGGAAGGATTGATGATGCCTATGCAAGAGTTGGTAAAAGAAAACAAATCACCAGCACCTCAGAACTAAAAGATGCCTTGACCGCTATCAGCAATAATCGCCCAATTGAAGTGGCCCAAACCACTCCGGTTGGCTGTTTTATCAGCATGCGCAAACCCAATTAAGTAAACGAAAAAGAACTTAAAAATCCAAAAATGAAAAAATACATTACCTCCATTTTTTTCTTAATAACTAGTCTTCAATTATCAATCGGTCAAGTCAATTTTAGTGAACACATTGCTCCGATTATTTATGACAATTGTACTTCCTGTCATCGCCCCAATGAAATCGGACCAATGGCTTTCACCAATTACGATGAAGTAGCAAGCTGGGCTGGCATGATTCAATATGTCACCGAGATCAAATATATGCCGCCATGGAAACCCAATAAAGAATACAGTAATTTTGTGGGAGAACGTGGGCTTACGGAAGAAGAGATTCAGTTGATTGCAGATTGGGTGGCACTTGGTACTCCACAAGGGGATCCAAACTTGGAGCCCCCCTTGCCTATTTTTCCCTCAGGCTCTCAATTAGGGACTCCCGACTTGGTTTTAGAAATGGCAGAAGACTATCTGATCAAAGGGAATAACCAAGATGATTACCGGGTTTTTGTTATTCCAACTGGGCTTACTGAAGATAAGGAAATTGCCGCAGTAGAGTTTCGTCCTGGAAATACGAAAGCCGTTCATCATGCCTTATTAGCCTACGAAGTTTTTGGCGAAGCTGCTGCTAAAGATGCCAGTACTCCTGGCTATGGTTATGAAGAATTTGGTGGATTTGGAGTTACCGTACAAGGAACCTTTATTGGGTATACTCCTGGTATTTCTCCCGTTTTCTTTCCTCCCGGTATTGGCACTACCTTGCCTGCTGGAGCAGATTTACTATTCCAAGTCCATTATGCTCCACTTCCAACGGATGAGACCGATCGATCTTCTGTAAATATCTTTTTTAAAGAATCAAATGATCCGATCTCCAGAGAAATCGAAAAAAATCCGGCAAGTCCTTTTGACTTGGTTGGTGGTGGCGTCACCTTTTTTATTCCTCCAAATGAAGTGAAAAGTTTTGCCGGAACTAAAGACATAGAAGAAGACATTAGCTTACTTTCCGTATATCCTCATTCTCACTATTTGGGTCAAAACTGGGAAATATTCGCAGTCACCTCTATTGGCGATACCATCAATGTGATTGAAATTGAAGAATGGGATTTCAATTGGCAAGGCTCTTACACTTTCGATCGCATGAAAAAAATCCCCAAGGGTTCCACCTTACACATCAATGCGACCTATGACAATACAACGAATAATCCTTATAACCCAAGTAATCCTCCGGTGCTTTCTACCTGGGGAGAAGGAACAACCGATGAAATGTATCTGGTCGGGATAAGCTTTGTACCCTATCAAGAAGGTGATGAGGAAATTGTCATCGGAGAGACCACGACCTCAACGATTGATTTAGTAGCCAACAGTCCCTTAAATAGACTCGAAGCTCCCTTCCCTAATCCGAGTAATGGAGCCCTTAGCCTTGATTATTATCTCCATAAAAAACAAAGCATCAGTCTAGAAATAGTTGACCTGAAAGGTCGTATTGTCAAAACAGTTTATAAAAATGTTATCCAAAACAAGGGGAATCAGAGACTTGAAATTAATGCTGGTGACTTATCAGCAGGCGTTTACAAAATTAGGCTTTCCACAGCAGATGCTTTCTTAAGCAGACCTTTAGTAATCATTGATTAATTGTGCATAATATTTTTTATAGATAAATTAGTAATTGAAATAAAAAAGTGATCTAGGATTAGATCTGTTAGAACGTCAATTGCCGGAATGGTGGTTGACGTTTTTTTTGGAGGCAGTCCTTAAAAAAGCAATAAGCATTCCCACTTCCCTATAGGCACTTCACTTGGCTTTTTGGTCACTTCACCTAGCTTTCTCCATTTTTAGTTTCTATTCTTTTTAGATTGCTTATAAATAATATCACTAAAAAAATCTTATGAATTCATCCAGTATCTATTTCTTAGTAGTTATCCTTATAGGGGTAATCATCGAAGCGATTTGGTCTCATTATAAAAAGAAAGGAGTTTATAATACGAAAGAATCCCTCAGTAATTTAGGAATACTAATTGGTAATAATTTATTAAAACCACTTTCCTTGGCTTGGAAGCTCTTAGTTTTTAATGCGCTATTGTCTTATCAAATATTGGATATCCCTACGAATGTTCTGACTGTGTTGCTTACTTTTATCGTTACAGAATTTGCTTATTATTGGTACCATCGACTTAGCCATGAAATTCCAGTGCTATGGACTTTGCACCATACCCATCATTCTAGTCCTTGGATGAATTTTACGACCGCTTTACGATTAAATTGGCTAGGAAATTTTGTGAGTCCATTATTTTTCCTTCCATTTATCTTGATTGGATTTTCACCAGAAATATTTGTAGGGAGTTTGGCAGTGGGCCTATTTTACCAATTCTTTTTACATACCGAGGCGATTGGTCGATTAGGTTTTTTTGAAGGTTGGTTATTGAATACGCCTTCTGCGCATCGTGTTCACCATGGTTCTAATGAAAAATATATTGATAAAAACTTTGGGGGTATGCTCATTATTTTTGACCGGCTTTTTGGAACCTATGAACCGGAAGTGGAGCAAGTAAAATATGGGGTAACCACTGGCTTTATCGGCCACAATCCGATTAAAGTTAATTTCCTCCCGCTTGTTGATTACCTAAGAGGAAATTTTAATCGAGAGAAGAAATAATTACTAACTCAAAAATTTAAATTATGATGTTCCTAAAAAACAGTTTGCTGCTTTGCGCTCTACTTTTCTTTTGTACGAACTTTGTTTTTGCTCAAACTCCCTTATCAAATTTAACAGCGGAAGAAAAAATAGAGATGCAAGAAAACTTTAAAGCAATGGTTGATGCGCTTGAATTGAGCGAAGAACAAAAACCTGAGTTTATTTCAATTTCCAAGAAATATGGAAACCAATTATTGGATCTTAAAAATAGTGATGCCTACAAAATGACTAAATACAGAAAAATGAAAGCTATCGTTGAATCCAGAAATCAAGAAATGGAGAACTTACTTTCCCAAGAACAGTATAAAATGTACTTAGAGAAACAGGAGCAATTGCACAAGAAAAGGTCCTCTAAAAACTAAAGTAAATGAGACGGTAAATCTGCCTAAAACTTTCTACCATAATTTGATCGGTCTCCTTTATTCTAGCTTATGCTCACATTGAACCTTTCATGTGAGCATAAGCGTCAACCAGTCTGAGATTTCGTTTAACAAAACACCTCGAAAACCTTCCTCTTTTCTTTCCTTTACTATCTTAACAATTAACTAACCGTCTCTTTTTTTTCGAACACTAAAGTTTTTTGGTCGCGGAATTTTATTGTTCGAAGTCTACCTCATCACTAAATTTCCGAGACATTTAAAAATTAAAGGATTTTAAGCTCCATTTAGGTCACTTTTTAAGGATAAACCCGTAAGAATAAAGGAACACTATTTGATACCTTATAAGCTATGCTCAATAATAGCGGGAATGGGTTATTTTTTAAGCATTCGAACAAATTTCTTTGCCAATAACCTCCACGCTCCATAGCTTTTATGGTTCTCTGACAAATCCCGTGTGTGAGTCAACCAAAAAGAAGAACAAACACTTAACTAGGCAAGCTTGTCACAGGCCTTTTAGTCGCTTTTTGGTTCTTATTTTTGGTTGACCATGGGATTTGTCCAAGAACGGCTTTTATTAATTATACTCCCACTAGTTGGAATGATGAAAAACATATATTTAATCTTATTTCTCGTCTTGTCAATCCATTCATTTTGTTTTGGACAATCCCAATCCTACACTAGTCTAATTACGACAAGTGATGAAAACACCCCAGACTCCGTAATCTTTCAACACTGCTTAGATACCATTACTAAATACGTCTATTTAGATTCCAGAAAAATAAAACCATATATGGCCATCTGTGAGCAAATGCTGGCCAATAATTCCGTTTTAACCAATCGCCATCGGTTTGAGTTTATCATTGAGTGTATTTATAATGAATACA
>CAYQRA010000329.1:0-7543 GCA_964419315.1 uncultured Saprospiraceae bacterium
TTCGAAGTCAGGTTCGTAAAGTATTGGTTTTCAGTTGATAGAAATTTAAACATGCCCTTAGATACCATTTGGTGTGCAGCTTTGAGTTGCGCGCTAGATTATAAATCGAAGCCAATATCTTTGCGGTAATATTTTCCAGCAAATTTCACTTTTTCAGCATTGGTTTTAGAAAGCTCTAAGGCCTCCTGAAAATCTTTGCCATAAGAAGATACCGCGATCACTCTTCCTCCATTGGTCAATAATTGCCCCTCTTCTATTTTGGTGCCAGCTTGGAAAATCAAACTGTCTTCAATGTCCTTTAAGCCGCTGATGACTTTGCCTTTTTCATAGGCTTCTGGATAGCCGCCGGAGACGAGGAATACGGCAGTCGCAGAACGTTCATCCATTTCTATTTTGACTTCTGATAAGGTTCCATTGGCCAAGTGCTGAAATAATTGAACCAAGTCATTTTTTAATCGAGGCATCACCACTTCCGTTTCTGGATCACCCATTCTACAATTATATTCAATCACATATGGTTCTCCCTTGACGCTAATCAAACCAATAAAAACAAAGCCTTGGTAGTCCAATCCCTTGCGGTGAATCCCTCGGATCGTCGGCTCAATGATCCTTGATTTGACTTTTTCCAATAAGACCTCATCAACAAAAGGAACCGGAGAAACGGCTCCCATACCACCGGTGTTTAATCCTGAATCTCCTTCGCCAATTCTTTTGTAATCTTTGGCGATCGGGAGCAGTTGATAACTACGTCCATCTGTCAAGACAAAGACTGAAAATTCAATACCATCTAAAAATTCTTCAATCACTACGCGATTACCTGCATCTCCAAATTTTCCGCCAAGCATCGCCTTAAATTCTTCTTGTGCTTCCGCAATGCTTTGGCAAATGAGTACTCCTTTTCCTGCTGCTAATCCATCCGCTTTTAAAACAATAGGAGGCGTTTTAGTCGCAATGTAATCAATACCTTCTTCTATATTTTTGGGCGTAAACTCCCGATAAGCGGCTGTAGGAATGGCCAAGTCTTCTAGGAAGCGTTTGGCATAAGCCTTGCTTCCTTCGAGTTGAGCACCTGCTGCGGAAGGGCCGATCACGATGATTCTATTTAGGGATTCATCTTTTTGAAAAAAGTCAACGATTCCCTTAACGAGAGGATCTTCTGGTCCTACTAAAACCATATCTATTTGCTCTTCTAAGCAGAATGTTTTGATGGCGGGAAAATCATTATAAGCGATGGGCACATTGGTGCCATAATCTGCGGTACCTCCATTGCCAGGAGCAATAAATAGCTTTTTGCATAAAGGACTTTGTTTGATTTTCCAGGCAAAGGCATGTTCTCTGCCACCACTTCCAAGAATTAGTAGGTTCATTATCGGCCGATTTAGGCGGCAAAGATAGTTATTTTCTTTTATGATGACCGAACGATCCCCTTTGGGGGCAAGTGCGACAGCGCTTGAAGTGAGGGAACCGCGCAAGCGGACGGGAGGCAACAACAGGATCATTGAGTAATAAACCTTCCTTCCTTTTGTCAGTAGCCCACCTGCACAAACAGATAGAGACTACATAAACGTTAGATTAAAAGAGAGAATCACCCGATTGGAAGGATAGCTTGAATTTATTAGATCACCCAAATGCGACTATTCATTGAGGTTCCAATCATAATCGAGGTGATTGATTTTGGCATCTTGGGAAATTTTTACTGGAGCATATTGATTGAGAAATTCGATGAGAGATAAGCCGCTATCGGTAAAGTCGCCTTTAAACCAACTAAAGATTTTAGAAAGTTCTACTTGCTGCGGATCAACAATTTTATTTTTTATCGAATTGGCTAAAAAATAACGCGCTTGATCACTGAGTTGTTCGTCAAGTCGCTCTGGAGTATAAGCTTCATTGCGCAAACGTGGGCAAGAGACAGAGGCACAGTTGAGCGCAAAGTGAGCTCTAGGTTCATTAAATTTGGGTCGGACAATTCCGTGTTCGATATTATTGAGGTCGTATTCGGCTTTTTCGATTTTGATAAATTTGATATCCCAGACGGTGTTGACAAAAGGAATCCCGTTTTTAATATCTTTGATGCTGGCGACTGGATAATTGTCAGCTACTATTTTTACAGTAAAAGCGTTATAAGCATTTAGCCAATACGCCAATTGCTCATTTTTACTCCAATGTTTAGTATTGGGGTGGTTTTTTTGGAGGAGCTCCAAATAGGAATTGAATTGCATGCTATCCTGAATAAATCCACGATAATTTACTTTTCCCGTGGGGTCTACATGTTGCTGTAATAAGTCATTCCAAATTCCATGAGAAATGGGTTTGGAAGAGGAAGCATACTCCTTTACTTTGCAGCCAGAAAACGCCAATAGGATAAATATGGAGGTAGACAAAATGATAAGAGCGCGCATAAAATGGTTTTGAATGGTTTTGCTGTTTCAACACCTCTTTGTGATGAATTGTTATCCTTACGATATAATAAGCCATTAATTGTCCTGAACCGGACGACTATCAAATATGCAAGGACATTCTATTTTTTTAGACTATAAAAAATCAAAAGTACATCTTCTTCGCTTTGGAAGTGGAAAAGATTTATTGATTTCTTTTCCTGGGTACGCCAATCCAGCCGAAATCTTTCTGCCTTTGGCTACTGCTTTGGGAGAACACTATACCATCTTGTCGGTTGATCTACCGTTCCACGGAGCTACAGAATGGTCGGCGTCTAGTTTTAGCTTGGAAGATATGCATGGCTTGATTGAATTGATTCTGCTGCGAGAGGGGAGATCAGAATTTGCGTTGATGGGATATAGTTTTGGTGGTAGAATTGTACAAAAATTAGTACCAAACTTTGCGTCTAAAATCAAAACGATTATTCTTTTAGCGCCCGATGGAATTTTTACCAGAGGAATGGTAAATGCTCATTTGGTACCTCGCTTTGTTCGGGGCTGGCTTCGTCGAAGTTTGCGTGATCCGGGCTGGTTATTATCTTTGGTTCGCCTCTTCCATCGGCTCCAATTATTGAGTGATTATAATCTGAAATTTATTCATTACCACATGAGTAATGCGGAGCGACGAGAGCGTTTATTCAATACTTGGGTATCGATGTATGATTTTGTACTCCGTCCTGCAAAAACGAAAGAATTATTTCGCAAAAGCAAAATTCCCGTCGCTCTATTTTTTGGAAAAACAGATCCGGCGATTCCATTGGAGTCTGGAAAGTGGATGGCACAAGATTTAGAAAATGTATCACTTTTTATATTAGAAGAAGGCCATCGAATCATCGGCCCCGCTTTGATAAAAGCGCTTAGGGAATACCAAAAAAAAGCTGATCCCGATTAAGGATCAGCTTTTTTTATAAGAGTAGGATGAAAGATGAAAAATTATCTTTTCATTTCTTTATTTCTCTTTAGAGAAACTCTAATTCCAGCTTCTAGCGACAAGGTATTTATTCGTTCTTTGTTTAAGCCAAGACTCCTTTTTCCAATTTGATAATGGAAAGTTGGTTGTGAGAAAAAGCTAAAACGCGGAGATAAAGTACGTTCTATACCAAAGCCAATTTCAGCAGTAAAGAAATTATTCTTTTCAAGAGATCTTGATTCTTTTTTGAGCAAACCAACATTCTCCGTAATTGGCGGAGTATCATGCGATTTAAAGTCTATGCTGATCGGTTCGGAAGGACTTCGTAAAGAATTATCTGGCTCGTAGACATATACTTTTCTGCTATGGATGGTGTTTAATGCTAAATGGCTAGTGATGCCCGCTTGAGTATAAATATACCATTTGCCCTTATTGATGAGGTCGTATCGAACGCGGATTGGAACACTCAAAAGATCCAACTGAGTACCAGTCCAACCAAGACCTTCATAGCCATTGCCGATGTTTCCTGTCGTGAAAACAACATTCACCGTATTAGGGCTATAAGTTTTGCTAGCGTACATCGCCCCAGTCTCTATTTCCCAGCGACCAAATTTATAACCGAGGGTCAAGCCTCCGCCATAGCCATATTCCGTACGGCTGTATCCTGCCTGATCAAATTCTTGATTGTATGGAGTTAGGACATAATTCAGGTCCGCTGCTCCAAACATTCCGATCCGAAGGAAAGAAGGGCTTTTCCAAATATTGGTTTTGGTAAAGTCAGAAATAATATCATTTGATTCTTCTGGAAGATTAGAAATCTCTAGACCATTAATCAATGGAATGATTCGAAGTTGTTCTTCTAGTAAATCCGTCATATTATTATCGGATGCTACCTTAGTGACTGTTGTTTTAGATTCTAAAGTAGCGCTAGTCCGTTCTATACCATCATTGGTGCTTACTATTTTAGGTGTAGTACTTTCCAATGTTTCGATAGGTAGAATATCAGCATATTTTTTAGGCTGATTAGGACGTTGAGTTGGTTGTTCTCCTAGTGGTGGATTGGTGATTGATCCTCCTGTCGTATTGATTTGCTTGTTTGCGGTGGCTACCTCGCTATTCGTAAAATCAGTATTCAAAGAATTTTGAAGATTCGTTGAGGTGGGATCCGCTATTGCAATTGGGTGACTATTTTTATTGCTTTCTACTTCCTCTGCATCAATCGTTTTGATTGGTACGATCGTCGATGAAGATTTAGTTTGAAAAACGTTTTCAACGAAAGGCAATTGGAAAGCAGAAATTTTGTCTGTGGGCAAATAAGAAACCGCGGTAAAAAGAGCCAGTACAAGCAGGGCCAACTCTGCCACTTTGTATTTGACCAATTTGTATCGGATAGAAAACTCTTCTTCTAGACGTTTCTGCATGATCGTCCAATGATCAGGATCATAAGGACTTTCTAAATCATTGAGTAATTCATAAGTAACTCCATCAAGGTAGACATCTTCTATTTCGGGAGTATTGATTTCCGCATCCAGTTGTTGTTCAAACAAGTTCCAATGAGAGGTAGAAAAAGAAGTCTCTACGTCAGTGAGTTTATTGCGCAGCGTATGATCCAAGTCGTTTTCCGACAAATCAGCGTTGGCAGGGGCATTGAGCAACTGCTCCATTTGCTCCCAATGGCTGCCCTGTGGATCACCATCTAGGTGTTCCATCCGCTCGCGCATTTTTTTATCGAAGTAGTTATTCTCCATATCGAATGTATTTGGCCTCTAATATGGCCTTTAGTTTTATTCTGGCTTTCACCAAGTTAGAACGAGAGGTACTTTCAGTAATGCCCAATTGGTCGGCAATTTCCCGATGAGAAAAGCCCTCTATTACATATAAATTGAAAACAGCGCGATAAGCGGGGGAAAGGGTTTGGATGGCAGCGAGTATGTCTTTTTCGGTACAATTACTTACCGCATCCGGTTGATCTGCACTTACTTGGTAAGCTTGATCCAAATCCTCGGTGCGTCGTCGAATAGATTTTCGATAAAAATCAATGGCGGTATTGACCATAATTCTCCGCATCCAAGCATTGATAGAAGTTCCTGGTTGGTATTTTGCAATATTTCTAAAAACCTTGATGAAACCTTCGTGCAATATATCCAAGGCATCTTCTTTGTTATTAGAATAGCGTAGGCATACGCCCATCATCTTGCTATAATGATCTTCATATAGCTGTTTCTGGGCCCAACGTTCTTTCTTTATACAGGCCTCAATCAGATTTTTTTCTTGATGTTGCAATGGCAAAGCAATATCCATGTATAATAATTTTTTAAAGTTAGTTCAAATACTGTGAAAATACAAGAACCCTAAGCTTCGTAAAATGGGAAAATGCCAAAGTTATTTTTCTCTCAGAAGTACTCCTTAAACGCCTAAAAAAGCTTTTTTGCTGCCCTAGAAGCCCTTTTTTAATAAATGAACGACTAAGAAACACCCAAAATATTAGAGATTTGTGATTTAACCCATGAAAGAATGCTTTTAATGATCGGAATTATATGCTAAATGGACTGAAACCCAAAAGCAAAGCCACCTTTGCTCCAAAACAAAGGTGGCTGCAAAACAAGGCTGATTCACTGTAATTAATCATTACTTCTTTGCAAGGGGATTCTGTAGGAAGGTATTCCTCCCGACAAAATCGCGGATGCTTATTTTTTTATTAATTAGATTTTGGGTCTGTTAGATGGATAAAAGGTTAAGGTTGGTAAGAAAAACCAACGCGATGAGTCTTCTGGTGCCGACAGTTGTGGCGGCGTAATTTTGCTGGATTTAGACCGACAACCGCAGGGTTTTGGCGGATGCGCTTGCGTAGGTCTACCAATTCTGGATGTGCATAGAGTGCATTTATTTTTTGTGCTGCAATGCTATTCCCCGTTCGTTTATTGGCTTCGGTCACAAAATAGGTGAATACTTCGGCCACATCTTCTCCAGGATTGGTGGCGGCATAGTCGGAGACAAAGCGATTTTCATATTTTGGGAAAAAACGGGTATAAATATGATCTTCTTTGGTATCGAGAAATTCTTCATAAATGTCTGACCAACCAATTTCAAAAAGCTCATTGATATAAGAATTGGAGCGAGAACAACCCTCTCCAGTATGAAAGTTAGCACAGCTATTTTCGCTTCCTCCAACCTCTACTTGTTGTTTGTTTAAAGTCAAAACGTGACCAAATTCATGAATGGAAACCGCCGCGAATTCTTCTTGTAAATCAATATTTTCCAAATCTCCAGCTACCTCAATGGCTAGTCCCATTCTCCATTTGTCGAGGCTATTAGGATTGATCGGTTCTACAAAACCCGCAAGAGATTGTCCCCCTTCAAAAACTAGAAATTCCGTAATGTGAGTCCGGTGTTCGATCGGAATCATACGAGAAAAATATTCCCACATTTGCAAGTGTTTGGAGTAGTCATTTTGGAGATCTTTGAACCGATTGGGTATCTTAAAATCCTTGATTTTGTCAATATTATCTCCATTGATGCGATAGGAGGTCAAAAAAGTTTCTCCATCTCCAAAAGTTGTTGGATCGGATCCGCTTGGTTCGTCACTAAATTCATCTTGAAAATCTCCATGGTCAGAAAAATCGTCGTAATAGTCACCTTTTCGACAAGACGAAAAAACAAGTAGAACGATAACAAAAGGGAATAAGGTTGGAAAGAACTTTACTTTTTTCATCTAAGTTGGTTTTACAAAGCGGAAAGATTTTTTAAACAACTTCTTTCTGAGAAAAGACAGTAAAAAATAAATTCGCTTTAAGTTTGAATGAATTAAATGTAAAGTCTAGGACGTATAGGATATTATTTAAACAATTTCTAAATAAAATAAAAAGGATTAGGAGGAAATTGAAGTGCTATTTAAAGGCTATTGATTTCCTCTTTTCTCCAAGACAACTAAATAGATGGATTCCCCTATCCAGGAAATATTTTTTTGATTATTTAGATGTCTCTGAAGGAATGAGGTAGAGATTTGAAGGAATTTGTACCTTCGCACGATATTTTAGTATTGTTTGAAAAACTTTGGAAAACTATAACAGCACTTATCTGCAAGATTCGCTTTGTAGGATTGAAGTTAGCCAGCAGAGTTTATCTTTTCAACGTTACTTACCTGTATAGAAATGATTGCACACATAAAAGGAACCATCACCTATAAAAGTCCAACCTA
>CAYQRA010000330.1:0-7518 GCA_964419315.1 uncultured Saprospiraceae bacterium
AAGTCATTGACAACCAATATCTTCAGCTATTTTTGGTCACCGTAGCTTTGGCTACGAAACAAAAAAGGAGCTTCGTCTTGATTGCCAAGCACTTATCAATAAGTTCATCACGACTTTTTAAACAACTTCATCGTTTTAGGGGGAGAAAATAATATCTACGCACTTTATTTTAATCACCACCTACTACTTATTTCTAAGTCCCTAAGTCCTTTGTTGATACTGATATTTAATTTTCTGATGAACGGCTTTCTTTAATCGTTTTTCATAAGCGTCCATCGCATCTATTTCGTCCAACAAGACTTTTAGTTTTTCTTTACTCGCCACGGGACTATCGGTCAATGCTAAAAATCGAGCATATGCTAAGCGATGTTCATAATTAGAAAATCGCTTGTCCATTGCCATAAAATGGTGCTCCGAATCATTCATGATTCCAATCTCATAATAAGCCCAAGCTAGTGAAATTCGCTCTTCCGAATCTGCAAAAAGTGGATCGTCTTTTAGACGTTTTCCATATTCAATTACGGATTCATAATCCTTAAGGAGGTAGCTGTTTTCCAAAATTTTGATAAGAATTTTAGGATCATCCTCATGCAAACCATGCAGACAGGATTTGTACAATTCCAAAGCTCTTCGATAATTACCAGCCAAAGTATGTTCCTCCGCAAGGAGTATCTTATTGGTGACCGTGTCGGAGTAAGTTAATTGTTTTTCCAGTTTGTCAATCTTATAATTGGACACAAAGACAGTTTTGACTTCTTCTGTCAGGTTATCAATATTTCTTCGACTGTAGAAGGTATGGTAAAGGTAGGCGAGGCTACCAATAAAGGGAAAAAAATAATGATCCAATACCATTTTTGCTCCGGTTTGGAGGTATAAGCATGGTAGAGGCAAAACATTTGCAGGAGAAATATTGGGGAATAAAACCGTATCATTTTTTGTTGTTGTCTTTGACGAGCTACTAAGGTAAGAAATTAGTTGCTTTTCTTCGACTCGCATTGCTCGTAGGGGAGAGATAAGGGAAGTAAATTTACTCCTTACTCAAGCTAAATCCATAAGGGCAATGACGGCAAGCATTTTTGCAGCAATAGCCTTTTTTGAGGTGAAAGTGTATGGTAAAAACGAACTTACCTTCCTCCAAATAATAATCCAGATCCTCGATAAGTGGAGAATCTGGATTATTTGGCCGATTTGATTTTTTCAATTTTGTAAACTTTTTTGGTCCAACTCTTTCTTTCTAACTAGTGGCCAATTTAAATTGAGGAAACCGGTATTGAACCAATTCAAAACTACCAAAAAGGACGCCTGCGAAAAATAAATCTCCTAAAAGCGTATTGCCGAAGAAAGGAATTCCAGCTCCATAAGCCATTAATAAGCCAGAGAAAGACCTAGGATAAAGCTCAGGCATCGCTAGGAAAGAAGCAAAATTGGTGATCAAAAAGAACAAAACCGAGCCCAATAAGCTAGCACCTACTAGACGAGAAAGTTCTACTTTCTTCAAAATTTGGAAACCCGCAAGGATAATCAGACCGAAAGCCAGATACACCCAAAGATTGCCAAACCATTGGAAAGAATCGTAATAAGCAGCATAAACTACATTGTTTAATACCAAATTGCTAAGGAATAGTGCAGCAAATGGGATGATAATAGCCCAATGTTTTTTAGTGAAATAAGCCGCTCCAAATAATCCGATAGCCGCAATTGGGCTGAAATTAGGAGGCATGAAAAAACGAGTAGAAGCTGCAATCAGAATAAATAATGCGATGATTCCAAAACGAAGGTTTATATTTCTTTTTGACATTTGATGTATAGATTTTTATGAGGAATGAAGAAATACTAAATCTTCGATTTCATTAAAAACCTCCCTTGGGTCGGTTGCTATCGAAGTATTTAATTTCTACCGTGAAATTAAGCTAATTTGGAAGACTGTCAAAATTAGGAACAAGGAAATAAATTTTAGAGGTTTAAATATTGCCTATTTTTATAGTTTTGATTCTCGTTTTTCTTGATTTTGACACTTCTGGCAAAAAAAATTGAGAATAGCTTAAATTGAAATTATGTCTAACCCTCCTAATATTCTTACCGCTAATTCGACCCATCTCCTCGCGATTATGGATATTTTCCGGTTTTGTACAAAGGATATGCTGTCTAAAGGAATTGGCCAATGGCACTATGATTATCCAACGAAAGGACAAGTGGAAATGGATATAGAACGTCAGGAAGTTTTTATTTGGGAAAAGAATGCGGAAATATTGGGGACCATCACACTCAATGAGCAGCAAAGCGATCAATACCGAGGGATCAAGTGGCAATTTGAGGAAGGCGAAGCTTTAGTGATTCATCGACTTGCGGTATCGCCGGAGGCACAAGGACAGCGGATCGCTTACCAATTATGCCAATTTGCGGAGCATTTTGCCCAAGAAAATCAATATTCCATGATTCGCCTCGATGCTTATCAGGGGAATATAGCTTCTAATCGTTTGTATGAAAAATTAGATTACCGCTTGGCAAAAGGATGGTGTTGGTTTCATGATAATGAATTGCCTTTTAATTGTTGGGAGAAACAAATTGCTAAGAGCATTTTTTGATTTTTTGATAATATTTTAGTCAATGTTAAGTTTTTAAAACTTAACATTGGAATTCGACTTTTTTTATCGGTTAACCTTAATTTTGCATTGAATTAATATTTAGTTAACATTAAAAGAAGATTTATTATGAGTAAAATTAAAAAGTTAGTGAAGAAGGCAAAGTCCCTAAAAAGTGCATTGAGCAAAGCAAAAAAGGCCAAAGCGAAAGCTGCTAAAAAGCATAAGAGTGAAGTGAAAAAATTAAAATCGAAGATTAATAAACTTACCAAAGTAAAAGCGAAGGCAGTAAAATCAAAGTCAGTAAAAGGTAAGAAAAGAGCAAAGTTGAAGAAAGTTGCCTAATCATTTCAGGTCTTTATAACCCAAAACTAAAAACCCAGAAAGCTATCCTTTCTGGGTTTTTTTATGCGATTGCTCTACTATAAAATAGGAGCATAATGAAAATTTACAGCGCTAATTCTTCACCCATTTCAACATTTGTACGCCTTCTTCTATGACCAATCGAACTAAATAAGTCCCTGTAGGCTGATCAGACAAATCAAAAATCTGGCGTTCTAAATCCTCCATTTGGTCGAATTGATAAGCTTCGATTAATTTTCCATCGATCGTTTGAATTTCAAGATTAAGGCCTCCTCTCAAGCGAGTGCTATTGATCCGAAAATGACCATCAGATGGGTTGGGGTATAATTGGAAATTGGAAATGCGATCTAGGTTTTGCGTAGGCGAAGCCAAGCCCGCATTGGTTCGGGAGATCATATGTCCTCGAACTTGATATTGAGGATTGAAACCATCTGAACAATCATCGCAAGTTACGCCAGTTACACAATCAGGATGACTGGCATTGCAAAGGTCTAGATAATTTTCTTGGAAAATATAAGAAAGCTCAATATCCTGGTCTGCAATAAAAGGTGTGAAATCATACTCAAAAGTTTTACCAATTGCTCCGGGACACCAGCCCGCACGACTAAATTCCCAGGTTCCCATTTGTCCGGTACATCCATCTGGATTTGGATCACAATCCATCCATAAATCTTGTTCAAAAGTGGGAACATTATCCACTTTGATATTATGTTCGGCGCGGAAAAACTCTGCCGCATTTAGCGAATTATTTTCTCCCCAACCGTGTCCCGTAGACACCAAAACCATCTTGACACTTTCTGCATCTTCCGCAAAGGTATAAGCAACTGTATCTAAAGGTTGACGATTGACATAGTTTCCAAAAGGATAGTTGCCTTCCCAAATTACATCCACTTTAGAATAAAGATATTCTGGGGTTCCTGATTCATAATTTAAGTCTAGACTGACGTCCCAACCTCCGGTTCCCCAAGTGCCGATAAACATATTGATTTCCACCTCTCCTTGTAATAAAGAAGCATAATCGGTAAGGTCAACTTTGTGGTCACAACCTACTCCAAAAGGAGTGATATAGCGTACAAATTCTACCCATTCCCCATTTGGTGCTTTTATTTGAATATAAGCCAGTCGATCCCAATCGTCACAACCACCACTTACATTAGGGCATTCAATCGTCAGATCACCAATAATCAAATCATAAGAACCCACAAATTGCGGCAATTGATAAGTGCCACTAAAATTTCTACTGGCATTATTGAAGTCAATCAAGTTTTTAGAAAAGGTTTGAACGGAGCGATCCGCTCCGGGCTGATCCACCGTAATTGTTCTTTCTACTTCTGAGGTTGTACCATTTGATGCAGTTGCCATTATTTTGATATTAAAATCTCCATAATTTGGCGGCAACCACCAGAATACATATGCTCCATTTTCATAAACACCTGTATGCGGCGTATTGTCGATAATGAAATCTATTCCTGTGATGTTCATCAGATCAGGATGATCGATGGTCGCATTGGCGTATAAAGGATAACCATTTAATGTTTTCATTTCGACGGGAAAAGCTTCGGTCAATCGAGTATTAATTTGAGGAGAATATTTACTTGGATCGATCAATTCAAATACTCTAAAAGCTTCAGTTGGATAATAATCCGCATTGCCCGCTTGGAAAGCTCTCACCACTACGGGCCCTTCCTGATCTCCAGGAGTAAGCATATCTCCACTGATGGTCGCAGAGCCTGCAACCACTTCATATTCTACGGGCTGTCCAGAACTAACAGTACTCCAAAGTTGAAAAGTTGGATCGGTGGTTAGCGATTTTTTGATAGGAGAAAAATTGATGTGCTGATTGGCCTGACCAGTAGGACCACAAGGATCTTCCAATACCGTTACTTCCGCAATCAGTAAGCGGTTGATATTATTTCCGGCATCAAAATTAGAAAAAGCAGCCAACCGCAGATAACGGGCATCAATGGCTCCAAAATTGATAATTTTTTCTTCCTGATCATTTACGGCAGTGTATGGAATAGCTCCCTTGGCTTGTACTGGCCCCCAATTGATGCCGTCCATACTGAGGTAGATTTCATAGTCGAATAATTTACCATTATTATTATCTGCTGGCGGTAATATTTTGACTTGACTTACCGAATAACTTTGACCAAGATCAATCATCAATTGATGAGGAAAAGGATCATTACCATTGGTTCGCCAATAAGTTGATGGATCACCATCTAATGCTCTGCTGGCAACATTGACGGCATCTTGACTTCCTACTTCTGTAATAACAAAATTGGTAGAAGGAATGACATTAAAGTCGCATTGGGCAGAAAGAGAAAAAGAACAGAGGATTGCTAAAAGAAAAGCAAAGGGGGATTTCATGATGTATAGATTTGTACAGGTTCACAAAGATTATATCGGGATCGGGAAGCAATATCAGGTTTAAGGCGGATACTAATTTGATAAAGAGGTCCACCTATTTTTTGGGGTAAAATAAAACTTATTGATCCAAAGAAAGCTAGTTTTTAGCCAGAGTCAGAAGGATTATCCTTTTTTACAGCAGCTATTTCTAGCCTAGAACTCCATCATTTGATCAAATAAATCGCTAATTTACAGTAATTTTTTGTTACTCCTTAATGAATTTAAGAATAGTAATTCCCAGAGCATTATAAATTAATTAAAATCTTCTTTTTTACCTCAAAAACAAATTATGAAAAACCTTCTTTTTTTCCTTTTTCTTGGACTGAGTATGACTGCTTGTCAAGATGGTTCTAGTTTTAATGCGTTGCCAGAAAGTTCATCGGGATCTACTGGAATGGATTGGGAATATGATAAGGCGGAGCAAAGCGAGCAATCGGCACCTTCTAGCGCCTCACTAGAAAGTGATAGCCGCCAAGCGAATAACTCCGCTCCTCAGGATCGGAAGATCATCAAAACGGCGGAAGTTCGGGCAGAAGTAAAAGATCTCCAAAAGAGTAGTGCTTCGGTAGAGGCTAAAATTGAGAAGTATCAAGGATTCATTGGAAATGTCAATTATCAAAATGGTTATCGCCAGATGGAAGCCAATTTCTCCATCCGAGTACCCCATGATCAGTTTGATGCTTTGCTCAATGATTTGGGAGAAGAAGCTCTTTATTTAGAGTATAAAAATATCAGCGCTCAGGATGTAACGGAAGAATTTCTAGACTTAGAAACTCGCCTCAATACCAAAAAAATCGTTCGAGATCGCTACATTGATGTTTTAAAAAATAAAGCAAAAACGGTTGAAGAGATTCTAATGTCAGAAGATAAAATCAGAGTTATTCAGGAAGAGATTGAATCCAAGGAAGGCCGATTAAATTATCTAAAGAATCAGGTTTCCTTGAGTACGATTCGGCTAAACCTTTATCAAAGTGTAAATGGCCCCGTTGCGCAACAACCTAGCTTTTTTCATAAATTAGGACGTGCCTTTGGAGAAGGTTGGGAGACTTTTTTAAGTCTCGTGATTGGTCTGGTGTACTTATGGCCGATTGTTTTGATCTTAGGTTTTTTGATCTACTTATTTCGACGCTTTTGGCGAACTAAGAAAACTAAAAACTAGGGAATACGGCGCTACCAGTTTAGCCTAGTTTTAGATCTCATCTTCAGAGATTTTATTCATATTGAAAACCAGCAGACGAATACCCTTTTTTATATCTCTTAATCTGTCTTTCTTAGTATTTTACAATTATATTGTACGAAGCAAGTGACACCATAAAACTATATTTTGTTTAAGGTGTTAAATTATTAGTACGCTAGTACAGCAAAAGAAATCAACGAAACCATATTTACGGATTAGAACCGACACCAATCATTTGCAAAATGAAAAAAGACTTTTACCCTAGCTATTTATTGCTTATCCTACTTATTTCCTGTTTATCTTTTTCCACTTCCACAGAAGCCCAACTATCTTTTACTGATAGAAGCGATTTGCTCAATCCGGGTGATTACCACAGTGGGATTTCAGTAGGCATCTCCGATATGAATGGTGATGGCTTTGATGATATTGTCCGACTCTCAGAGGGACGTATTTTATTCATCGAATTTCAAAAAACAGATGGTACAGGTTTTGAGACTTTAGAGATTGGCCCAGTTAGCGCTTCTAGCCAATGGACTTTGAGCATCGCAGATATTGATAATAATGGTTACAACGACGTAATGACGGCAGGATATAGTGATGGGGTAAAGGTGATCATGGCCAATGATATTGGCAATTCTTACACCTCGGATCTTTATCCGGGGAATCCCTTTTTTGCTCAAGGATCTAATTTTGCAGACATCAATAATGATGGTTGGATTGATGCTTTTGTTTGTGATGATGATGCAGAAAGCAAAATTTGGATCAATGATGGGGCAGGAAAAATGCTAGAAGCCAACGAGACCATTGATATGACTACGGTTCCTTTTTCTGACAACTCTGGTAATTATGGTTCGGTATGGACTGATTTTGATAATGATGGGGACTTGGATTTATACATTGCCAAATGCCGTCAAAATGTAGGCAGTTCTTCCGATCCTCGCAGAATTAATACTTTATTCGTCAATGATGGCAATAATAATTATACCG
>CAYQRA010000331.1:0-1689 GCA_964419315.1 uncultured Saprospiraceae bacterium
GCGTTTATACCGTAGTCTTGATGGCTACCAATGGATGTGGTACGGTTAGTTCTACAGAAGTAGTGACCGTCGTTACCAATCCGGTAGCAGGATTTACTACCAATCTTACAAGTGGTTGTGCTCCGCTGATGGTTCAGTTTACCGACCAATCGAGCAGCAATGCTACGGCATGGTCTTGGACTTTCCCTGGCGGAATGCCCGCGACTTCTACCGATCAAAACCCATTAGTAACTTATGCTACCGGTGGAACTTTTGATGTGACGCTAAGTGTGAGTAATGCTGCTGGAACAGACCAAGTAGTAGCGCTTACTTATATAACGGTACAAGCACAACCCGTTCCTGATTTTACAGTTCAACGAATGGATCTGATGGTAGACTTTACCAATACTTCTACGGATGCCACTTCTTATAGCTGGGATTTTGGAGATGGTAACTCTAGTGCCATGGAGAACCCTAGTCATACTTATTTGATGGAAGGATCTTACGATGTCGTATTGACGGCAACCAATAATTGTGGCTCTATTAATTACACGCAAACAGTAGAGGTTGCTCTAAGTCCGCTAGCAGGATTTACTGCGAATGTTGAATCTGGTTGTGCGCCATTAACCGTCCAGTTTTCTGATGAATCTTCTGGAAGTGGAGTGACTGGCTGGTCTTGGACTTTCCCTGGCGGAATGCCTGCAACTTCTACGGATCAAAATCCACTAGTCGTTTATAATACTCCGGGAACTTATGATGTGAGTCTGGAAATAACTTCAGGAGCTGGAACCAATATGGCACAGCAAATAGCATTTATTGAGGTGTTTGATACGCCATCTATTGGTTTTACATCAACACCAAATGGGACAACGGTTGACTTCTTAAATACGAGTACTAATGCGACTTCTTATTTATGGGACTTCGGGGATGGGAATACCAGTAATGCCGAAAACCCTTCTCATACCTACGCCACAGATGGCATTTATACCGTCTTATTGACGGCAGCAAATGATTGTGGTGAGGTGACGATGATGGAAACGGTAACGGTAACAAGTGCTCCCAGCGGTGGCTTCTCTGCGATGATGACAAGTGGTTGTGCACCTTTGATGGTAGACTTTATTGATGAGTCTTCTGCGAATACCACAGCTTGGCTTTGGACTTTTGAAGGTGGAACACCTGCAACTTCTACGGAACAGAATCCTTCCATCCTCTACAGTACTCCTGGAGAGTATACCGTAACCTTGGAGGTTTCTAATTCTGCCGGAAGTAATTCCATTACGCAAGTGAGTTATATCACAGTATTGGCAGAGCCAACGGCTGCATTTAATTCTTCGGTCACTGATAATCAAGTGACCTTCCAGAATATGAGTACAGGAGCGACCACTTACCTCTGGGATTTTGGAGATGGGAATACCAGTATGGAAGCCAATCCCGTTCATGTTTACTCTGCCAATGGTGATTATGTAGTTGTCCTAACGGTGACTAATATTTGTGGAACGAGGACCTTTACCGAAATGATTTCAATAGAGACCGTTACTTTGCCACAATCTAAATTTACTGCACAAGTAACCGAAGGATGTGCACCATTAGAAGTTCAGTTTGTGAATGAATCGAGTGGCAATAGTGACTCTTGGCTTTGGACTTTTGAAGGTGGAACACCAGCAGAATCTACGGAGGAAAATCCTGTGGTAACTTATAATACGGCGGGCG
>CAYQRA010000331.1:1699-7499 GCA_964419315.1 uncultured Saprospiraceae bacterium
GGGCGTTTACTCGGTTGTTTTGATTGCTAATAATTCGGCGGGGGCAGATACCGCTACCTCCACTAATTACATTACGGTATTTGGAAAACCAGTTCCGGCCTTCTCCAGTACGACTACAAACTTGACTGTAGACTTTACCAATACTTCTACAGATGCTACATCCTATCTTTGGGACTTTGGCGATGGCAATGGCAGTATGGAAGAGAATCCAAGTCATACCTATTTGATGGAAGGTTCTTATAATGTGGTGCTGAGGGCTACGAATATTTGTGGCGAAAATGAGTTTGTCCAAATGGTCAGTGTGATGGAAGGAGCGACGGCTCCGGTAGCCATGTTTACCTCAGATGCAACGACTGGTTGTATACCGCTTACGGTAGCTTATACGGATATGTCTACTGGAAATCCTACCAGTTGGAATTGGACTTTTGACGGTGGGGACCCTGCAACTTCTACGGAACAGAATCCAACTGTCGTTTATAATCTACCCGGTATTTTTGAAGTGGTGTTGGAAGTTACAAACAGCGTTGGATCGAATACCGCTACCTCGATAGATTATATCAAAGTAGAATCGGCACCTACCTCTAGTTTTACTTACATTGGAGATATGGGGACTTACCAATTTACCAATACTTCTCTTGGAGGAAGTAGCTACCTTTGGGATTTTGGTGATGGAAATACAAGTATGGAAGCTAACCCATCTCATACCTTTACGACTTCTGATGTCTATGATGTCGTCTTGACAGTGACCAATGATTGTGGAGAGGTATCCTTTACGGAAACGATTGAGGTGATTATTTCCAATACAGAGAATCCAGACTTTATTCAATCCCTAGATCTTTTTCCAAATCCGAATACTGGGGAGTTTGAAATGATTCTTCAAGGAGTTCCGGTGAGGAATCTTGAGTTGAAAGTGATCAATATTTTAGGTCAGACGGTTTCTCAAAAGCAAATGTCTTTTAATGGATACTTGCGAGAAGCATTTGATTTGACGCAAGAGGCCGCAGGAGTTTACTTGATACAGTTGCGCTCTGAAGGCGAAGTAACTTATCGAAAAGTAGTCGTTGAATAAACGTATAATTGTGGAATAAAAAAAGCCGGTGGAATTCATTTTCCATCGGCTTTTTTATGGTGCGGACCTAAAGTTGATTTTTGGTACTAAGGTCGATGCTTGGCAATAAAATCAGAAGGATCCAAATAGCCATAATGATCATCAGAATAGCCGGGCCCTAAAGACATGTTGATAAAATTTCTCATCTCCAAATGCAAATGCGCCATATAGCGACCATTGGCAGTACCAATAGATCCAATTTTATCTCCTCGGCGAAGCAAATCGCCCGATTTAACTTGAATGTTTTGTAAGTGTGCATAGACGGATTCGATATAGTCATACTCAGGATGATTAGGGAGTCGATGTACCACACGAACCACTTTGCCCCAGCCACAGCAAACTTCTTTTGAAAAAGTCACCAAGCCATTGCCAACGGCAAACACCGGATCACCAAGGTCTGTATTTCCACCACCGACGCCATTCCAGTCTTCTCCCAAATGTTTCTCTTGCCCAAAGTGTAAAGCCAAAAAATATTTTTTGGCATCCGGAATACCTACTGGATAATCAAAACCATCTGCAAAGTAGGTGAAATTTTTTCTAAAAATGCTATCGTATAGATTCATCGGAAGGGTAGGGAACAAATCATTATCTGAAGTGTCCTTATACATTTTCCTCGGTTTGAGGTTTTGATTGTTATGGGAAACGGCAATCGGGGCTGGAAGACTGGGGGCCGAATTACTCATCCCTGCTTTGGCTCGCTTATCGGACACATCCGCTTGCGAACAGGAAAAACAAAAAAGAATTGATATAAAAAAGAGTTTTCTCATTGGAGATTAGCTTTCAATTGCGTGGAAATTTGCTTTGAAGAAGTTCTATAACCCAGAATAAAACGTGGCTTAAACTGGCTTATTATGAATTATTAAGAAATAAGTAGGAGGACAAAATTATGTTGAATTAGATTTGAGTGAATTTTTAAGGCTAGATGAGTTGAAAAACACAGGCATAGCCTAGCTATGGCGAGTATTTTTAACGAAATATAGACTGAAAAGTCACCGAATATAGTCAATGATAATTATGTTCATCTACTTATATAATATTAAAATTTAATAGATCATAGTTCGTGCCAATTTGTAGCCTTAAATAGGCGTTTGAAAATGCAGAACTGTTAAAAGTAAAACAGAAGATAGATTAGGAATCACTAATTTGACCGAAATTTAAGGATTTGTCCGCTAAAAATTGTATTTTGATTATCTTTGATTCCTCTCTTTCCCAATCTGGGAAACACCACCGTGTTTGTTAAGTAACTTTGAAAAAATAAGCTTTGCATCAGAAATTTTGTTTTTTCAATAGCACTAGAAAACGACTGATTTAAGAGATATTTCCAACTTTCACACATTCATTGAATACCAACTTCATAGAAGCTGTTTAAAAATGGGGGTTGAAATTAGTTGTAAGGGCTTGATTTTCAAGACGAAGCTCGATTTTTTTTTCGTAGCCTAAGCTACGGTGAAAAAAATTAGCTGAAATGACCGAATGATCCCGTAGGCTGTAAGCCCTGACCTTGCGTCAGGGGTAATGCATGGCAATGCATTAAATGAGGGAACCGCTATAGCGGACGGGGAGCCTGAATTCAATGACTTGCAAATAAATCATCTACCTATTTTCAAACAACTTCATAATATTGGTACAACTACCTCTACTAATTTAAGGTGGTTTTACTAATTTTGTGGACACCAAAACAGACTTTTTAAAGCAAATTATTGTGACGCGAATTGTAAGCTTCTTGCTGCTGCTTTTTTTTATTCTACCCCTCAACTTTACTTTTGGTCAAAGTTGCGAGTGTACGAATTGTCCAAGTACTGCAAGCGCCAATACCATCACCAACCTAGAATTTGCCACCTCCGGTGCGACCAATAATGACCTAAGTGATCCCGGCCAAGGGGTTTGTGGGGTATACATCGAATTTGCACCAGATCATGTTTGGACTTTGGAAATGACGCTTACTTCTCCCAGCGGTCAACAAGTCACGGTGATTGGCCCACCAAGCCCCGGCGGCTTTTTCTCTGGCTCTCTAACCTGGGAATTACTATTTATTCCTTGTGCAGAAACGCCTCAGCCGGATGCGGGCTTTAATCCCATTTGGAACAATACACTGCAACCCATTTCCATCGGAAGTCTTTATAATGGTTCCTATCATCCATTCTCTGGCTGTCTCGAAGATTTTAATACCGGACCAGTCGATGGGACTTGGACACTCGCCATCAATAATACCTCCCCTTTTAATGTCGCTTTTGTACAAGATTTTCAGGTGATCTTTTGTGATGATGATGGCTTAGGGTGTTTGGCTTGTGAAGCGGATACAGGAAGCCTTGCTGCGTATCCTGATATCGTAGCTTGCCCAGGAGACGTCATTTTAGAATTAGACCTAGAACCAGATTATGGTGTAAATATGGCTCCTGATTCTTTGCTCTATGGATATACTTTTGCCATTGGTGAAAATGATACGATCATTGGCTATGATACCATGCCGGACCTATCCAGTTTTGGATCGGGGACTTATACGGTTTGTGGATTGTCTTATTTGTGGACCGATAGCTTAGAAATTCCAAATGCGAATGGAAGTTTGACGCTCAGTGATCTTCGGAGTGACTTAGAAAGTGTCTTGCCTCCCTTTTGTGCTTTGCTGACGGAAGACTGCATCGATATTCTCATCCAAAATATTGATACTACTTTCTTTACCGATACCATTTGCTTTGGAGATACCCTGACTTTTAATGGACAAGATTTTAATACCACGGGACAATATTATTTTGGATTTTCTACAGGTGGTCCTTGTGGTAGTGCTCAGGTTTTAAATCTAGAAGTCTTAGAGGAGATTAGAATAGATTTGGTCGAAACGATTTGTACCGGTGAGGAGTTTTGTATTGATACCTTTTGTTTTAGTATGGAAGGAAATTATGAAGTGACTTTATCTTCTACTCAAGCTCCTTTTTGTGATAGCACTGTTAGTCTGCGACTAGCTGTAGATCCAAGTCCCATCATTGGGCGCAGGGATACGATTTGTGCAGGGGACTCAATAGAAATAAAAGGCGAGGTTTTTAAAACGACTGGCGAGTATACGATTCTTGCCGATCCATTGATCTCTTGCGATACAACGATCAATTTACGATTAGAAGTAATTGATCCCATTTTTACTTTTTCTTCCGATACCTTATGCGCTGGAGATAGCCTCAGCTTCGGTAGCGAAATATTGGACAGTACCGGAGTTTATGATATTGTTCTAACTGCGGATAACGGTTGTGATAGTATTCTTCAACTTAACCTAATCGTCTTAGATTCGATTATCACCAATTTGGTCGATACCATTTGTTTGGGAGATGACTATAGAGTTGGGACAATGGAATTTAATAGTACCGGAATTTACGAAGTTGTTCTCCCTTCAGCAGGAGACTGCGATAGCCTGGTGCATCTTGATTTGACCGTACTTAATCCCATTATTGTAGAATTAGATACCGTCATTTGTCAAGGGCAGGTGGTCACTGTGGGAACAGAAGAATTTAATGAAACGGATCGGTACATTATCAATCTACCGTCTAGTATAGGTTGCGATAGTTTTGTCTTTTTAGAATTACGTGTCTTATCTCCAACAGCAATCATTGACCCCGTAGATTTACTGAGCTGTGAAAATGATACCATTCGCCTCGATGCTTCGGGCTCTAATGGATTGAATTTGGTTTTTGAATGGATCGATTTGGATAATGCAGGATCGGGATTTGCGAGTAGCCCAGATTCTGCGGTTACTTTTGTCACCTTACCCGGAACCTACCAGTTGATCGTCACCGATAGTTTGAGTGGAATTTCCTGCTCGGTTAGTAATTTTATAGGAGTAGGCGGAAGTATAGAACCCCCACAAGTTTTTACTTTCAATGATTCTTTGAGTTGTATAGATACCACCGTTACCCTCAATGTCATTACACTAGCTACAGGATTAGATTTTGCCTGGGATGGTCCCGGTATTTTTAATACCACGATCCAAAATCCGGTCGTGAGTCTTCCCGGTGTTTATACTTTGATTACTACCGGAGCCAACCGGTGTAAAGATACTTCTAGTCTGATCATTACTGAAAATGTTTTTATCCCTGAAATATCCATTGAGGTGATGGATACTTTTGACTGTTCTACCTTTGCAGTGCCAATCATCGCCTCGGCTACCGGACAAATCCAAAGCTACGAATGGACAGGCCCTTTCACGGGAACAGCTCCGACGATGAACCTCACTGCCTTTGATCCGGGAAATTATCAATTGCAAGTCATCACAACCAATGGTTGTGTAGCAGACACCATCGTCGAGGTACCAATAGATACGATTCGTCCAGCAGCTTTAGTCTTAGGAGATACCATTTTTTGTGGTGATCCAAATGGCCAGCTTTCTGCTACTAGTTTAGATCCCAATCTAATCTACGATTGGCAAGGACCAGGGTTTTCATCTGCCTTGCCCAATCCACTAGTGACCCTGCCAGGAGTTTATAGTTTGACAATTACTGGAGAAAATACTTGTACCGAAAATTATAGCACAGAAGTTTTAATAGACACCTTAGCCCCCAATATCAGCATCACGGGTGGAACACTCAATTGTGATTCTCTAGCCATTGACTTGATTACCATGACTAGCGATACCAATTTGATTTATGCTTGGACGGGGCCAGGTACTTTTGACATGGGAAGTCCCAGCCCAAGAATTAACACAGATGG
>CAYQRA010000332.1:0-7467 GCA_964419315.1 uncultured Saprospiraceae bacterium
TCTTGATTGCCAAGCACTTATCAATAATTTCATCACGACTTTTTAAACAACTTCAATTTTATGATTTAATTGGAGGAATAGTATGCTTCTTTTTCTATTTTTATAAAAAAGCTTTGACATGTTCCCCAAATACGATAAAATTGGCGCTGACTATAACCAAACTAGAAAAGTAGATCCCTATCTCCTCGATCGACTTTTTCAGCATCTAAATCCTCTTCCCGAAGGTCATTATTTAGACATCGGCTGTGGAACCGGAAATTATACCCATGCTTTGCAAAAGAAAGGATTGCACCTCACCGGCGTTGATCCTTCTTCGTTGATGTTGGAAAAAGCCAAGCAAAAAAATGAGGAGATCCATTGGCTACAAAGTAGCGTAGAAAATCTAAACCTCCCTCCCGAAAGTGTAGATGGAATTATAGGCAGCTTAACGATTCACCATTGGACAGATTTGGAAAAGGGTTTTAGGCAATTGCATCGGGTGCTAAAAGCACCTGGCCGAATAGTGATCTTTACGGCGAGCCCGGCTCAAATGAAAGGCTACTGGTTGAATGCTTATTTCCCCAAGATGCTAGATGCTTCGATCCAACAAATGCCTAGTTTTGAAAAGTTAAGTCAAGCAATGAATGCGGCCGGATTTACCAATTTAGAAACAGAAAAGTATTTTATCCAAAAGGATTTACAAGACCTGTTTTTATACAGTGGAAAGCACGATCCAAGTTTGTATTTTAATCCTACCGTCAGAAATGGAATTTCTTCTTTCTCTGATTTGGCCAACCGCGAAGAAGTGGAGAAAGGCTTGGAGCAATTGAAAATAGATATCGAAAGCGGTCGGATTGAAGAAGTGCTAAAGTCTTTTGAAAATGAGGCAGGCGATTATTTATTTGTAAGGGCGGAGAAATCTTAAAGCGGTTTTTATTATCGGGATAAATGGGTAAATTGCTTTTTGAAAATAAAATTAATAATGGATAATTTAAAAAAAGTCGTCAATCTGAAAGCCTCCTTGGATGCACTTCGCCCTTTAAGTGTGGAAGATGAACAGCGAGTAATGCAAAAATTCCGTTTGGATTGGAATTATCATTCTAATCATTTGGAAGGGAATAGCTTGACCTATGGAGAAACCAAAGCATTGATTTTATTTGGGATTACGGCGCAGGGAAAACCATTGAAAGATCACTTTGAATTGACGGGACATAATGAGGCAATTCATTATGTTCTAGATGTGATTAAAGAAGAACGACCGTTGACTGAAAATTTTATCCGAGAGTTGCATAAGATCATCTTAAAGGAATCCTACGAAGCAGATGCGATCACGCCTGATGGAAAACCTACCAAAAAGACGATACGCATTGGAGATTACAAACAAAGCCCCAATCATGTAAGAACGAGAACTGGAGAGATTTTTCGCTTCGCGACTCCTGAAGAAACGCCAGCGAAAATGAAAGATTTATTAGATTGGTATCGAAAGAGAATGGAATTGAAAGATGTTGATCCGGTGTTGATCGCAAGCCAGTTTCATTATGATTTTATTAGAATTCATCCTTTCGATGATGGGAATGGACGCACTGCTCGAATTTTAATGAATTTTATTTTGATGCAATTTGGCTTTCCGCCAGTGATCATTAAGACAGAGGAAAAGGAGGATTATTTTGCAGTTTTAGGCCAAGCGGATGCTGGTATATTTGAACCTTTTGTGGATTTTGTCGCAAAGAATTTGGTTCGTTCTTTAGAGATTATGATCAAAGGGGCTCAGGGAGAAGATATAGAAGAGGTGGATGATTTTGATAAGGAAATGCTCTTGTTGGATCAGAAGTTGAAGGGGATGGGAGAGAGGATCGAAGTATTGAAAAGTGAAGAAGCCTTATCTGATTTGTTTGAAAGTAGTATGGCACCTTTAATCATAAGGTCTGCGTTTTTTAATGAGAAATTTAGCCGTTATTACTTAGATACCTTTACTGTTCTAAGAGATAATAACTCTATGGGGCCAAAAATAAATTTTAATGATTTAAATGCAATTGCTCGGGTAACAAAAAAGTTTTTAGCTTCCTCCCCATCATGGTTAGAATTTATATTTTCCTTTAAAGATTTTAATCGCTCAGAGGCCAAACAATTTGATTTTATCTATGTGGTTAAATTTGTTTTTGGGAAAACTAGATATCAAATTGAAGACTCTTCCGAAAATGTCATTCTAGAAAAACTTTATAATAGCCCCCTAACAAAAGAAGAAATAGACGACTTTTTTAAAAAAGAAGCTCGCCTGCATAAAGAACACATCGAAAGGCAAACAGGAATGGCGTAAAATGTCTTTCTCAATTGTTACCAATAGCTTCCTCCGTTAAATAACATGATTGGATATGGAAAGCCTGCGAACTCTAATCAGACCAATCCAAGCAAAAGATTTTGTCCAACTACAAAGCATCTATTGCAAGGCTAATAATATGCGCTTCATCGGTACGGGTAAGTCAGATTGGGTGCTAGACGAACTGCAAGCCAAATGGAAAAAGATCGTTTTTGACGAAGTACGGAAAACTGGATTACAAGTTGTGATTTTAAAGTCCTCGCAAGCTTTGATTGGAGATTGCGGTTTATTGTCGACTCAGAAAGCATTGACAGAAGAATTGGAATTGGCGTATCTACTAGACGAAAAATATTGGGGACAAGGATTGGGAACCGAAATTTGTAAACGACTGATTCAATCTGCTTTCGAAGATTTGGGAACGCAGCGAGTGAAAGCAGGCATGTATAAGGCAAATGTGGCTTCTGCTCGGATTGTACAAAAATTAGGATTGCAACTGGAGTTGGAAGGCGTGAGTAAGAGTGGGGTGGCTTTTGAGGAGTATGTACTTTTGAATACCTGATAGGGAAGGCTTTAAAAAAAAATACTTCCATTTTGGGAAAGGAAATTCTTAGCAGCGCACCTAATGATTGAAAACGGCCGTATTGCTCAAACTAGCGACTGGCTGCTCTTCTTCTTGCGAAATAAGTATCGCATTGGGTAAAGTGAAATAGAAAGTAGATCCTGTGCCTTCAGTCGAAGACAACCACATCTTTCCGCCATAAGAAGCAACGACTCGATTGCAAAAAGCCAAACCGATGCCAGAGCCTTCATACTGGCCTTCCGTATGTAAGCGTTTGAACATTTTAAAAATATCAGCTTGGTATTTTTGAGGAATACCAATGCCATTGTCATGCACAAAAAAGTAAAGCCCATTTTGTTCATCCCTTCCAGTACCGATGGTAATGATGGGCTGATTGGTTTGATTGTACTTGATGCCGTTATTGATGAGGTTTTGTAGCACCTGAGCGATCAGGATTGGATTGGCTTTGATGCAACACATTTTTTCAAAAAGCACTTTGGCATTTCGTTCTTCGATAATGGTGTTTAGGTTGTGCACGGCCATTTCTATAACTTGGTTCATCGAAACTTCTTCTTGCTTACCTAAATCTTTATCGGCAGTACTATAGCTCAATAGACCACTAATCAATCTTTGCGCTTGTCGAGATCCTTGAATAATAAATTCGAGATATTCTTGAGTGCTTTCGTTCATTTGATCCTTATTCTGTCTTTTGATCAGTTGGGCGAAGGCTTGCATGTTGCGAATAGGAGCTTTTAAATCATGAGAAGCGATGTGGGCAAATTCAGTAAGGTCTTTATTACTTTGTTCGAGTTGAAGTGCATTCTTTTTTAGGGTCAGTTCATTTTCTTCCAATTTCTGACTTAAGCGTCTGGTTTCTTCCAAAGACTTTTGCAAGGCTATTTTTGCTTTTTCTTCCTCCAATAAAATGCGCTTTAAATGGGGGAATAAAAGAAACATGACCAAAATAAATCCTAGTATACTGATGATGGCATTCTGCAGCAAAGAGGTTCTTACACCTGCGATAAAATCATCAAAACGTTGATCTGCCTGAACATAGGCAACGACTTTTTTATCTTGATCATAAATAGGAGCAAAAGCAGAAAGCCAGGATCCAAATTCATCTTTATACAAATTAATTTTGCCTCCTTGGTCTAGTGTGTTATAGACAGAAGAGGGGAAGGTGGTATATGGGTGAAGAAAATAAGGATCAACACTGGAGGTAGCTATAAATGCCAATTCGTCGGCTTGATCTCCGGTTTTGATAAACGTATATATGGGGGTAGACAGATCATGAGATTGGTGCGCTTTTGCTAAAAGATCATGGATGATTTGGTAGCTTTGATCTTGGTCTTTGTGATAGATGCCATCTTTTTCCTTGAATTTATTGGTCAATTGCTGATGTAGATGACCATCAATCTGAGTGGAAAGATTATTCACGATACCTTGTAACTGCTGCAGGGTTAATTGTTTCCCATACGTAATGGTGCTAAAGTAATCGTTGATTAGAAAGTAGCCGATGAGAAATAAAAAGGCTGACGCAACAAGGGTTAAAACTCTGCGGTTTAGAGAGAATCTTCTCTGATTTAACAGCGAAGAATTGGTGTTTTTGGTGGAATATTTTGTCATTATTATGGGAGTTCCCTTTTTATAAGTCAAGGATTGTGCCAGTACTTGCTTCTTTATTGTCCCACGAAGACTAGGTTTCTGTAGTTTGTTTTGGAAATAAAGCTAACTTGTGGCATCCATTGTTTAGACAATTATTTAACGACTCTATTGTAAATAAATGACTAAGAATTACCTTTTTCAATCAGATCGCTTGGGCTTCAGGAATTGGAGGAGCGAGGATATCCCATTGCTAGCGGCAATCAACCAAGATCCAATGGTAATGGAGTTTTTTCCAAAAACAGCCTCCGAAGAAGAAACAGCGAAATTTGTAATACGGATGCAAGCAATGCAAGAGGCACTGGGCTTTTGTTATTTTGCTGTGGATCAATTGAGTACTGGAGCCTTTATTGGCTTTATTGGTTTATGCGAACAAAAGTATCTTGCAGATTTTACACCCTGTATAGATATTGGCTGGCGCCTTGCTCGGACTGCCTGGGGGCAGGGTTTTGCTACGGAAGGAGCGCAGCGTTGTTTGTCCTATGCTTTTGAAGATTTGGCTTTGCCTAAAGTACTAGCAATAGCACCAGTACTTAATGTAAAATCTGAGCAGGTGATGAAAAAAATTGCTATGCAAAAAGTAAAAGAATTTTTACACCCCTTATTGTCTGAATACAAAGAAATTCAAAATTGTGTTTTGTACGAAATAAGAAACGAAAGTATGGAGAATCAATATTCACTTGGAACAAAGCCCCTCGATTGATAAGTTATCACTTTTAATATTGGAAAATAAAAAAAGCCCTAAGAGTAGGTAATCCATATCGAAAAGAAAATTTGAATTGTAAAATTGCTGATGAAATTCATTGATCACTAAACTTGTCAACAAAGGGGAGGAAATCGTCTATCTATTTTAAAACAACTTCTATTAAAACAAAAATCCGTGGAGTCAAAACGATTGAAGTTTCGAAAATTTACCGATGGAGATTTTTCGCTTTACTTTCAATTGGTCAGCAATGAGCAGGTGATGAAATATACGACGGGTTTTGCTACGCCAGAAGCTAAAGCTCGAAAAGACTTTGTCAAAGTTTTGGCTTTTAATAAAGTCGATACTGATTTTGGGGTATATGCGATCTGGGATAAAGCGCAGACTCTTTTTGTGGGTTTGGGAAAACTAACGATAACGGAAGCGGCTGCAAAAGAGGCAGAGTTGGGTTATCTGCTGTTGCCGGAGTATTGGGGGAAAGGTTTGGGCAGCGAAATTGCGACCTTTCTAGTAGCTCATGGCTGTTCTCAAAAGCGACTCCAATGGCTTACGGCTATTATTGATCCTGAAAATATAGCTTCCCAAAGAATTTTGGAAAAGAACAAATTTTATTTGGACCGCATAGGGGAGTGGCGAAGCTTGCCTGCCGCTTATTATAAAAGAGATTTATAGTTTTTTGGGGAATAAAAAATCCCGAATCTATTGATACAATAGATTCGGGAAGGTAATTATTTTTCAAAGCTCATGGCTAGAAAATAAATTTCATTTAAAATGCAAAGCTACCATTAACGTCACCCGTTTTGATTGCTTGACGGTCGCTGAAGAAAGGTGCTAGACAATTACCTACGTTTCCAACTGCTTGGAGAAGGGCAGGATCTACAGTTCCTGTATTGTCAATCATGTCTTGTAGATCATCATAGTCTTGTACTGTTGTGAAAAGTACATTGTCACTTTGAGGCCAAGCAGTGTTGATAAACAAAATAATCTTTCGGATTTCTACTAAATCAATTCCAGTGATCGTACCACTTCTATTGGCGTCAGCCGCAAGGTATTGCTGAGCTGTAGTGAATGGAGTAATGCCTAAAATATGACGCTGGACAAGCACCAAATCAAAAGTACTAACACCATTAATAGCAGGCGTATTGTAGGTCATACACATTGGCCCAGGGCAACTAGTTCCGATGAAATAGTTGAAGTTAGCCCAAGAATTGGTAATACTTGTAGAGCTACAGCTAGGGCCAGAAATGTTTACGGTTACACCGGGCATAGAAACCCAAGCTCCATTAAAACCTTGTACTAGCCCAAGGATAAAAGGAAAACGAGAAGTCTCGTTAAATTCATTTGGGGTAGTAACGGTACGCTCTCCCATTGCTTCTACTTCTTTCTGAGCAAAATGATCGATTACTGACTGAGGTGCATGAACAAATTCTTCCCAGTTTTCGAGTGTGATTTCTTCTGGATAATCCGCAATTGTTTTTTCGGTTTCTATTTTACTTACCGCTTCTAATTCTTCAGCTTGCTCTTTACCACAGGAGGTAATGATCAATACAGCAGCTAGAAGTACTGCCATTTGCTTTGTAAAATTTAATGCTTTGTGGAAATTCATAAATAAAATTTTATAAGTGATTGAAATAAAAAACATAGCAATCCCAGGCCAATTGAAAGCGAGTCAATGAGCAAAAAGGGGGCTTAGAAAAGGGCACTAAAATACCCGTCCTAATCCGTGGGAATTAAGAAAAATTTATTTGACAATAAGCATAATAAGAACTGGAGATTTCTAAAGGAAATCTCAAATGGAATCGTTAAGAAACTAAAGTCTTGACAAAGAATCGAATGAATAATTAGCAATCAACTAATTACCTGAAAGATAGAATGTTAAGTCCCTGAATATCTGTTTTTAGATTAGATTTTTCTAGACTTGTTGAATAGAATAGATATACTATTCTGGTTTGCCTAGAAAGAAAACTGAAAAAGTGGCTGTTGAAAAAAAATGTGTTCGCTTTGATATTTTACACTATATCTGGTTGTTAGGCTAAAGATAACAAGTTGTTTTTAGAAATAAAACAATTTGCCTCCATTTTTTCATAGAAAAAATGTTAAAAAAAGTAGGTGCTAATTTTTTAGAGGATTACTAAATTTGATATTGTTATAATTACTATTGTTTTGTGTCGCTCCGAAGTCGTTTTGATGTAGAAGAATTCTATGATAAAAACAAGAGAATAAAAAAATAAAATAAATTCATAGGGT
>CAYQRA010000333.1:0-7461 GCA_964419315.1 uncultured Saprospiraceae bacterium
GTATTGGAACTCAATGGATTGCAAATAAATCATCTGTCTATTCTTAAACAAGTTCTAAGTTAAGTTCTATCTGCTGAACGGTTAAATCTTATATAAAATCACCACTCTATCTAGTTTTGGATTTCTGTATTCTTAGATTTCCTTGAACTTTAATCATATTAAACAAATATACCATATAAAGTCAACTAAATAAAGCCTTCTTAAAGATTTATATAAAATTACCTTACCAAACACATATTATAAAAAAAATTCATGCAAAAAACATACCAAGAAAGCTTTTCCACTCTCCTTTTAATTCTGAAGTAATTTAATCTGCTGTTCTTTTTCCCAACTTGTTTAGTGTTAAACCCAAAGTCGGTCGAGAGATTTATTCCAGAAGTTGTTATAAAATCAAAACTTGCCCTATTTTTACCCTGTCAAGAGAAAGTACCCTTTATTGATCTTTAGTAACAAAGCCGGATCTTTCAGACATTGATTTTATAAAATAGCGTCTATGTATCTCTTCCTCGTCATTCTTATTATCAGTCTCTTTATTGCCATGTTATTTCTCAATTTATACTTTCGCATGAAGGTGCTCAAAGTATACAAAGTCTTGGTACAAAATAAAGTAGAGTTTGGGGCTAGTCATATTTTCAATAAGGAAAAAATGGAGGCGGAGATTATGCCTCATTACCCCAAACATCGAAAAGATATCGAAACCTTTGTCAATCACATTCAATATTCCATTAAAATGGCTTCCGTGTTGGTCGCATTAATCACGCTTTTTGGTGCTGTTTTGATGTATTACCGCTAGGGATCTAGTACTCGACCAATCACTTTATGCTCAGAAATTATTGCTTTTTAGGATTTACAACCAATGTCCTTGGCAAAGCATCTTTTAAGTAGTTTCTTCGTGTTTTGAAATTCCTTATCTTGAGCCACTTTTCAAAAAAGATCTAAATTTGAATGTTGGAAAAATTTGAATTCTATTTTTTCTTGCTGGTTTTATTCACTATCCCTGCTGCCTTGCACAGTCAGGCTCCGATTGATACGACGGAGGGGCCAAAACGTGATGGTCTTTTACAAGATATTTTTCAAGAGCCCGATAGCTTTAAGGTTTCTTATTTTCATATCGACAATCCAAAGAAAATATTCTATTACTCTGATACCCTCTTAGGGAATTATTTTCATCAGCCACAGCCTTCTCGCAGTAGAGACCTCGAACGAATCAATCTGGGCAACTTGGGTACCCCTACTCAAAATCTGGTTTTTGAACCCGGTTTCCGAGAGGGCTTTGATGTCGGTTTAAACCAATTTGATACTTATCGCCGAAGTAGCGAAGAACTTGCTTTTTATAAAATTGACAATGCCTTTACCGATGCTTCTTTTGCACAAGGAAGAAGTAGGGAAGACCAATATCTAACTACTATCTTTAGTCGCAATTTTGGAGAGCAAATTAATTTCACCCTCGATCTCCAAAAAATTAATCATGCTGGAGTTTATAAAAATCAGAGATCCAAACACACCGCCTTTGCGACCGGAATCTGGTACCATCATCCAAACGGCTCTTACGACGGTCATCTCATCGTTAATAATAATGGTTTTTTTCAAGGACATAATGGTGGAATTGACTCTACCCTACTCTCTACCAATAATCAACTGAAGGAAGAATTGGTTCCCATACAATTGGAAGGAACCGTGACAGACCCAAAAATACAAGGTCAAATCAATGCTACCGCTCAAACTCGTTATCAATCAAGAGAAGTAGCTTATGCGCATTATTTTACGATTGGAGGCCCACCCAAAAAGCGAGTCAAAAAACCTAAAAAAAGAGCACTTCCGATTAGCCTTCCAGACAGTATTTCTTTGTCCGACTCTCTACTGATCAATGACTCCTTGCAACTGGATAGCTTAAATCTAATCCTCCCCACCGACACTCTAGCTATTGATTCTCTGGCCATTGACGCTTTGTTTATGGATTCTTTATCTATCGACTCTTTGTCAATGGATACTAGTTTAGTCAAAAACGAAATCCCAGATTCTTTGGCCAATCTTCAAGGAGCTCCGGTGGACAATCGCAAAGTTTGGAAAAGAGATTTTCAGATTTATCATAAGATTAATTTCAATAGTAGTTGGTATAAGTTTTCAGATACCAGATTGACTGCAGCGGCTCCTTATTATGGCACCGATCAAGTGCATAATAAAGGTTTACGGTATTTTATTCGCACGCGCACTTTAGAGAATACCTTTCGGATCGGAACGTCTAAAAAAGAAAGTAGCGACACCGGTCAAAAAGGACGATTCGAAGTCGGCCTCATCCATCGTCTGATCCGTTTGGATCAGGAACCATTGGATAAAGTCACGGTGAATAATCTTTTGCTTACCGGAACTTGGAATTTTGCCCCGACCCCACAATTGTCCTTACAAACTTATGCACATTATGGACTTTGGAAAAATGCAGGGGATTATTATGTAGGAGGTACGCTACAGATCGACTTTGGAAAAATTGGTCAATTTGAAGCCAAGGCTATTCAACAACATTACTCCCCTACGCTGGTGCAATCGAGTATGTATATCACGAGCCAAAAAATGTGGGAAAATGATTTTAGCAAAACTTTTGAAACGACCTTATCGGCCACTTATCGTATTCCTACTTGGGGAACAGAAGTGAGCGGCCAATACCATTTACTCAATAATTATATTTACTTCGATCTAACGGCGAGGCCACAGCAAAGTAACTTAGGTATCAATATTCCACAATTAATCGTCAAGCAAAAACTAAAGTGGAAGAACTTCCATTTTGATAATATTTTCACTTGGCAATTGTCTTCTGCACCAGAAGTTTTGCCATTGCCCAACTTGTATGGCAAACATAGTCTCTATGCGGAAGGAAAAATATTTAATAAGATAATGTTGGCTCGTCTGGGGATAGACTTTCTTTGGAATAGCAATTATGAGCCCAATGCTTATCAGCATCTTTTTGGTCAGTTTCACTTGCAAAATGAGGAGACGCTTGGGTTTTATCCGCAAGCAGATGTGTCTTTTAGTATGAAGGTAAAAACCTTAAGAGCATTTGTAAAAGGAGAAAATGTAACGCGCTTTTTGATTTCTGATTTTGTCTATAGAACTCCAGATCACCCTATTCCTTTTTTCGTACTCCGTTTTGGTTTGTCTTGGCGCTTTTTGAATTAAGCGACAAAAAAATCCCAGACTTATCGAGAGCATCTTGAGTCTGGGATTTCTTTTTTTACATTTCGTAATTGGGAGAAATACTTGATTCCCCAGCGGAATAAAAATCATTGATAATCGTCATGATTTCTTCCGGGTCATCGGTAATCGGAATTAGATCTAAATCTTTAGGACTGATATTTCCTTCTTGTTCTAGCATGACATTGGTAATCCAATCTTTCATCCCCGTCCAAAAATCAACGCCTACCAAAATAACCGGTACTGCCGTGATCTTCTTCGTTTGAATGAGGGTCAAAACTTCGAATAATTCATCGAGTGTTCCAAATCCACCGGGCAATACAACGAAAGCTTGAGCATATTTTACAAACATCACCTTCCTGACAAAAAAGTAACGAAAGTTGAGATTGTGTTCAGGATTGATATACGGATTGTGGCTTTGCTCAAATGGCAAGTCAATATTCAATCCGACCGAAAGTCCGCCATCCATTGAAGCTCCTTTATTTCCTGCTTCCATGATACCCGGTCCTCCACCGGTGATTACTCCATAACCTTCTTTGGTCATCCTTCTGGCCACATCTACCGCGAGTTGGTAGTATCTATTTTCTGGTTTGGTTCGGGCGGAGCCAAAAATAGAAATACATGGATCTGTACTATTCATGATCTCAAAACTGTTGACAAATTCTGAGATTACTTTAAACATCGTCCAGGAGTTTTCTCCTTTGAGTTTACTCCATTGTTTTATTTTTCTAGTTTCTTCGTCTTTATTATTTGCGTCTTCGTTCATAATTTTATCGGTTTACTTCTTTGGTAATTAAATGGAAAGGTCTTTACGATAAAAGCCTTCAAAACTTGGTAAAAATAAGCGAAATTGAACTAAATCCGCTCGTATTGACCAAGCAAACAAAAGCCCACTGATTAGCGGGCTTTTGCAAAAATACTAAATTATTTGTTGCTACGGACTTAGTGCTGTTTAAAAAATAAAGTCCTCTTCTGAGTTTTTCATTTAGCTCAAAACCACCTCATTTTCAATTCGTTAGGTATTTAAGTTAAATGAAAAACGTCGGACTTATTTTTTCAACGGTTCTTAGTTTTTCACTGCACCGGTAGCCTTGTAACTTTTATATTCACTTTCGATGTGTTTTTGCAATTCATTTAAACTAGCAAAGCGATCGAAAAGGTATTTAAACTCACTGACTGCTTGTCCACTAGAAGGAACCACATAATTCATCACTTCTTTCTCCGTTACGGTATCTCCACTTAGAATAATCAATCGTTCTACTACGTTTCTAAGCTCTCGTATATTCCCCGTCCAATTGACCGCTTGTAAAGTCTTGATGGCTTCTGGCGAAAATTTCTTTTCCGAAATACCATATTCTCCACAAACCAGGGTGTTGAAATGTTCGACCAACATTGGGATATCTTCGCGCCGCTCATTCAATGCAGGGACTTTGATAATGATCACTGCCAAACGGTGATACAAATCTTCCCGAAAACGGTTCATCGCTATTTCTGCCCGTAAGTCTTTATTCGTCGCGGCAATAACCCTAACGTCTACTTTGATTTCTTTTTCTCCTCCAACTCGAGTGATTTTACTTTCTTGTAAAGCCCGCAATACTTTTGCTTGAGCGCTCAAACTCATATCTCCAATTTCATCGAGGAATATCGTTCCACCATTGGCTTGCTCAAACTTTCCGATGCGTTGTTTGTGAGCAGAAGTAAAAGACCCTTTTTCGTGGCCAAATAATTCGCTCTCAATCAATTCAGAAGGAATCGCTGCACAATTGACTTCAATAATCGGATTTTCTTTACGACCACTTTTAGCATGCATCCAACGAGCAACCAACTCTTTTCCAGTACCATTACTTCCGGTGATCAAAACCCGCGCATCTGTAGGTGCTACTCGTTCTATCGTCTCTTTGATCCCTGAAATGGCAGAAGACTCTCCGATAATTTCTTGTGTCTTTGATCGAGATACCCGATGCTTTAGCACTTTGGTCTCCGTGATCAAACTCGACTTATCCATCGCATTACGCACCGTAATCAATAGTCGATTTAAATCCGGTGGCTTAGAGATAAAATCAAAAGCTCCTTTTTTAACCGCATCTACTGCTGTATCTATATTCGCGTGGCCAGAGATCATAATCACGGGGGTATCTGGTACCAATAATTGTATCCGTTCTAAAGCCTCCATGCCATCCATTTTGGGCATTTTGATATCCATGATCACTACATCATACTTATCCTGCTTTAATTTGACCAATGCATCAAGACCATCAGGACTTTCTACAACTTGAAATTTCTCAAATTCCAAAATCTCTTTAAGCGTTTTGCGGATACTCGGTTCGTCGTCAACAATAAGAATTTTCGCCATAGTATTGAAATGGGTTGAGGTTAGATAATAAATTAAAAAGATTATGCGAGAACACAGGTGGTTATGAGAAAATTTAACGATAAAATCTGGCAATAGGTTGCCTTAAATACAAAAAAAATAATAATATAAACCCTTGATAGCTAATCAGAAGGGTAAAACAGGCTCTAGTTATAGTATAGATATTGTTATCGAAAAAGCAGTACCCTAATATGCTCCTCCACAGCTATGACTGTAATTCTCTAATGGCCATCCAAGCCATTAAGCCCGTACTCAATTGGAGGCTTTCTTCATCGATATCGAAGGTACTCGTATGGACTGGCGAAACGATTCCTTTAGCCGGGTTTCCCGTTCCTAGGCGGTAAAAACAAGCTGGCACATGATGCGAAAAATAGGAAAAATCTTCAGCAGTCATCCGAATGGGTAAATCCACCACATTCTCTGCTCCCAAGTATTCAATCGCATATTCCTTAGCTTTTCGGGTCAATTCTTCATCATTCACCAAATAAGGATAACCGCCCATAATCGTAAATTCACAAACGCCCCCCATTCCTTCTGCAATGGCAGTAGCTAATTTTTTCATGCGTTTATGTGCTTCTGCGCGCCACTCTTCATTCATGGTACGGAAAGTCCCCTCTAGCTTTACTTCATTGGGAATGATATTGGTTGCTCCCCCTGTAGAATTGATTTTCCCAAAGGTCAAAACTGTTGGAATAGTTGGGTCTGCGCGACGGCTTACGATCTGTTGCAAAGCAGTAATAATGTGTGCGGAAATAACGATTGGGTCAATACAATCCTGTGGCAAAGCACCATGGCCGCCTCGGCCTTTTACGGTCATGTACAGTTCATCTGCGGAAGCCATGTATTTACCTGGGCAAAGTCCTATTTTTCCTACTTCGAGTGGCGGATGTACATGTTGTCCGAAAATCTTATGTGGCTTGGGTTTTTCCAATACCCCCTCTGCGATCATGATGGAAGCTCCTCCGGGAGCCCGTTCTTCCGCAGGTTGGAAAATCAATTTTATACTTCCTGAGAATTCATCTCTAAGTTCGTGTAGAATTTTGGCGGACACCAATAACGAAGAAGTATGTACGTCATGTCCACAAGCATGCATCACGCCTTCATTTTTGGATTTATAAGACACCTCATTGGCCTCCGTAATCGGCAAAGCATCCATGTCTCCGCGCAAAGCGACGACCTTAGAGTCTGGATTTTTCCCTTTGATGATTCCGACTACTCCGTTTTCTGCACATCCATGTTCATGTTCGATACCATATTCTTTCAACTTTTCAGCAATGAATTTTCCCGTTTCTTTTTCTTCATAGGAAAGTTCTGGATGTTGGTGAAGGTATCTGCGCAGAGCGATCACCTCTGAAAAATAATCTTTGGCCAAGGCCTGTACTTTATCTTTTAGCATAATTTTTTACATTTTTTTCATCGTCAAAGTGCAATAAGATTTCTTCTACTCTATAACGCTCCGTAATAAACTTCTGTTTGGTAGACCATATCTATACTATTTTTCTCTTGATACTTTTCGAATAATAATTGTAGACTTTCCATGGCCGTTTCGTGTTTTTCATGGCCTTCATCAAAAGCATAAGAACAGGAAAGGTAGCGCCCTTTTAGGCCCTCCCAGTCGAATTGCTGCGCATAGGGGAAGTTAACCTGTTGGTATCCATCAGTACCAAAAAAAGCACGGAATATTTTATCATTGATTCTTCTCAAATTCACCTTTTGATAATCGGTAGAATAGCTTAACAAGAAGTCATTATAGGCTTTCATAAAAGGCGCGTGATCATCTTTTCGTTTATTCCATATCAACAATACCGGTGCTCCCTTTTTGGCAATGCGCAAAAATTCTTTTCTCGTAGGATTTGGATCAAACCAATGAAAAGCTTGAGCAACTGTTATTAAGTCTACGGAAT
>CAYQRA010000334.1:0-7455 GCA_964419315.1 uncultured Saprospiraceae bacterium
GAAAAAAGTTACGGTCGTAATTTGTTTAGCTTGCATGAAGAGGAATAAACAGTTTGTCTTTATGTACTTGTTATTTTGAGGCGATAGATTTCTGATTTGCTAAGGATTAGCCTTTTCTTCTTTTTTTGTATTTTACGAATTCTTTCCGTGATACTACGAATTTCTATTCAAAGTAGACAATTAATCTTTTACTATAGCTGTTCTGTTTTTTTCAAGTAATATTGGGTAAATATTAATTGTTTTCGTTCCTGATGGACGATTTTAGCGTGTAAGCTGAACTAATCGCTAGAATATCAGTAAAAGCATTATAGATCAATTAACCTCAAATCGAATCGCAAGATGAAAGCCTATTCTAAAATCCACTTTCTACCTTTTTTCTTCCTCGGACTTCTCTTTTTCACTACTTGGTCTTCTTGTAAAAAAGAAGTAAAGGCAAAAGTCATGTCCGAAAACGCCAATAAGTATGTTTATGGACACACCAAAGGCGTCCTTTCTGTTGCCAGTTCAATCCGAGTTCGCTTCGCCGATACCCTAGTATCTGCGGACCAAATTGGTGAACAAACGGGCTCCAACCTCCTCCGGTTTAAGCCGGGGATCAAAGGAACTACTAGGTGGGAAGATAGCCGGACTTTACTTTTTCAACCCGATGAATGGTTGGATAATGAAACGACTTATCTAGCCACAGTTTTCCTTTCTGAGTTATTTCCCAATGCTCCACAAGATGCGCGAAGTTTTGAATTTGATTTTCAAACCAAGGCTCAAAGTATGGAAGTCTTTATCGAAGGCTTGGAAGCGGAAAGTAATAAAGATTTAAGTCAACAAATCTTAAAAGGAACCGTCTTTACAGCCGACGTAGCAAAAACAGATTTGATCCAACAAAGTTTAAAAGCAAAGCAAGGAAAAACGGATTTGCCGATTGAGTGGAAGACTAGTGAAGGGGAAATGAACCATGAATTTGTAGTCAAAAGTATCAATCGTGGGGAGCGCAATAGCGAAGTCAATCTATCTTGGAACGGAAAAAAAATAGGGGTAAAAGAAAAGAATAATAAGGTAGTAGCTGTTCCAGCCCTTGGCGATTTCAAAGTGATGGATGCGCGAGTGGTACAAGGAGCGGAGCAATACATCCTACTCCAATTCTCTGACCCCTTGTGGAGTAGCCAAGATTTCAATGGACTAGTTCGCATTGATGGTTTTTCGGGGAAAAGTCGATATACGGTTGATGGCAATCAATTGAGGGTTTATCCAGCTAGCCGCATTACCGGTTCACATCGCGTAAAAGTCCAAACAGGCATAAAGAATACTCAAAAAGTAAAAATGAAAAATCCAACGAACTGGGATTTAGCTTTTGAAGACATCAAGCCACAAATTCGTTTGGTTGGTCAGGGCGTTATTATGCCTCAATCCAACGGTTTGATTTTTCCATTTGAAGCGGTAAACCTCAGAGCGGTAGATGTGGAAGTCTTTAAAATTCACCACAATAATATCATGCAGTTTTTACAAACTGATAATGTTAACAGTATGGGGGGGAATTATAATCTAGAACGAGTTGGAAAAGTGGTTTTGCAAAAAAAGGTGCTCTTAAATGTGCTCAATCCACAAGCTCAAAATTCCAATTGGACGCGCTATGCCCTAGACCTTGATGAATTGGTAGATCAAGATCCCAACTCCATCTACCAAGTTAGAATTGGATTTAGACAAGCCTATACCTCTTATTCTTGTAATGGAGGAGCAGAGGCAGTTTTCGCTTCTAGTACCAATGATGATCCTTTTGCTAATCCAGATGGAGCAGAAGAAATCAACAGTATTTGGAATGAAGACTATTATGGGGTGGATGGATATTATGAGGACTTTAGTTGGGATCATCGAGATGATCCTTGTTTTCCTGCTTACTTCAATTATGAGCGATTTGTTCGCCGCAATGTAGTGGCCTCCAATCTGGGGATAGTGGCTAAGGAAGGAAAAGATGGTTCCGTCTTCGCTACCGTTGCCGAAATCAATACGGCCAATCCAATGCCAGGGGTGCAACTGGATTTTTATAATTTTCAACAACAACTTATCGAATCAGTCACCACAGATGGGGAGGGCACGGCCAGAACCACTTTGGATGAAAATCCTTTCGTAGTCATTGCTTCTAAAGATAATCAAAAAGGGTTTTTGGAAATGAGCGACGCTACCAGTCTTTCTTTATCTCGCTTTGATGTTGGAGGTAATCAAGTACAAAAAGGCATCAAAGGGTTTATCTACGGAGAGCGTGGTGTTTGGCGACCAGGTGATACCTTGTTTTTGAATTTTGTACTGGAGGACAAATTGGATAAACTGCCTCAACAACATCCGATCACTTTTGAATTATACGATGCCCGCAATCAATTGAAAAAAGAAATCACCACCGATAAAAATGTCAATAATATTTATCCGCTGACTGTAAATACCAAAGTGGATGACCCTACAGGTGATTGGCGGGCGGTAGTGAAAGTTGGTGGGGCTAAATTTTCTAAAACCCTAAAGGTAGAAACGGTTAAACCCAATCGCCTAAAGGTAAAACTGGATTTTGGAAGCGAACGACTTAGTCACATCGATGGCGATATCAATGGAGATTTACAAGTAAATTGGCTACACGGTGCACCTGCAAGAAACCTAAAAGCAAAGATTGAAGCCAACATAAAATCAACTCGCACCAAGTTTCCAAGATTCAATGATTTTGTTTTCAATGATCCTGCTCGTCCTTTTAGCAGCGAACCGATTACTATTTTTGAGGATAATATTGATAATGAAGGGCAGGCTACTTTTTCTGGAAAACTCATCGAAGATAATAAAAACCTCCCCGGAAAAATGCGCGTTAGTTTCCGTACCAGAGCATTCGAAAATGGTGGAGATTTTAGTGAAGATAATTATAACATTGACTTTGATCCATTTGATGCTTATGCTGGAGTAGCGATACCTAAAAACCGGTACCGACAAAAGCGTTTAGAAGTTAATAAGGAGGAAAAGGTCGAATTTGCTTTGGTGGATACCGACGGAAAACCATTGGCAGGAAGAAACCTAAATGTTGGTTTGTATCGCGTCAATTGGCGTTGGTGGTGGGATCGTGATAATGAACAGGTGAGTCGCTACAATAGTAGTAGTCACCTCAATGCTATTGAAAAAGGAGTCATCGAAACCAATTCAAAAGGATTGGCACAATGGAAAACAAAAGTGAATGATTGGGGCCGTTATATGATTAGAGTTTGTGATCCGGTAAGTGGTCATTGCTCTGGCGATTTCTTCTATGCCGGCTATCCTTGGTATGATGATGATGGTGATAATTCGGAAAGTCGCAAGGGCGCTTCTATGTTGGTTTTTATGTCTGATAAACCCAAATACGAAGTAGGAGACCAAGTGGAATTGACCATCCCAACTAGTGGAACCGGAAGAGTATTGGTGTCGATCGAATCCGGTTCTAAAGTCCTAGAAACTTATTGGAGAGATGCCGACAAAGGCGACACCAAATTTAAGTTTTATGCAACCGAAGAAATGACACCAACGGTTTATGCCAATGTCAGTTTTATCCAACCACACGGTCAATCAGAAAATGATTTGCCAATCCGCATGTATGGCGTGATTCCAATTCCTGTAGAAGATCCAGCCACCCGCCTCGAACCTAAAATCAAAATGGCCGAGGTCTTACAACCAGAAGAAAAAGTGAGAATAGAAGTCTCTGAAAATAAAGGAAAACCAATGGCTTATACGGTTGCACTGGTGGACGATGGGCTCTTAGATCTTACCCGATTTAAAACGCCGGATGCTTGGAATACTTTCTATGCGCGCGAAGCGCTGGGTGTCCAAACTTGGGATGTCTACGATCATGTCCTCGGTGCTTATGGTGGCCAATTGGAAAGGCTATTGAGTATCGGTGGTGATGATGTGGCGGCTTCGGGAGATGATAATAATACCGCAAATCGTTTTAAGCCAGTGGTGAAACATTTTGGCCCTTTTTATTTGAATAGTGGGGAAAAAGCAGCCCATGAATTTACCATGCCTAATTATGTCGGCTCTGTCCGAGCAATGGTAGTGGCTGCGGATAATGGTGCTTATGGAAAAGCCGAAAAAACTTGTCCGGTTAGAAAACCACTAATGGTTTTAGCAACCTTACCAAGAGTCCTTGGCCCGGGAGAGAAGCTTACTTTGCCCGTGAATGTATTTGCGATGGAAGATAAAGTGAAAAATGTGGAAGTGAAAGTAGAAGAAGTTACGGGACTGGTTGACTTTGCAGGAACACAAAGCAAAGCTATTTCTTTTAGTGGACCGGGAGATCAAATTGTCGAATTTGATTTGAGTGTTAAAGAAAGGGTAGGAGTGGCTCGCTTTAAAATTACGGCACAGGGTAATGGGGAACAAGCCAGCCAAGCTATCGAAATTTTGATTCGTAATCCCAATCCCTATGCAACGGATGTCATCGAAGGAAGCATGGAGGCGAATAAAGAATGGGTCAGTGATTATAGCAAGATGGGCGTTGAAGGAACCAATACTGCGACACTAGAAATTTCCTCGATTCCACCGCTCAATTTAGGAGACCGCTTGCAATACCTTATTCAATATCCCCATGGTTGTATTGAACAAACGACTTCTTCAGTCTTTCCTCAATTATACGTCGACGCATTGATGGAAGTAGATGTAAAACGTAGGAAAAAGATAGAACGAAATATCCGTGCAGGAATTGATCGCTTGTCTAATTTTCAAACTTCTGCTGGAGGATTTTCTTATTGGCCAGGAGAAAGTGGTGCAAGTCATTGGGGTACCAATTATGGTGGACACTTTTTGCTAGAAGCAAAAAACAAAGGCTACCAAGTTTCTTCCTTGATGTTGGATCAATGGATTAAATTTCAACAGAAAGTAGCGAAGCGTTGGGATCCGGGAATAGAAGATAGTTATAGTTCGAGAAATGGGTCTTTGCTGCAAGCTTATCGTTTATATACTTTGGCTTTGGCCGGTAAACCAGAATTGGGAGCGATGAATCGCTTGCGCGAACAATCTAAATTATCGAATATTGCTGCTTGGCGTTTGGCGGGTGCTTATGCCTTGGCGGGCAAAACAGAAGTCGCCAATAAGATCATCAATGGATTGAATACCGAGGTGAAAGATTATGTAGAACTGTCTTACACCTATGGAAGTGGGGTGCGCGATCAAGCGATGATTTTAGAGGTCTTGACGATTTTAAAAGAAAAAAGCAAGGCGGCTAATGTTGCTCGTTCTTTGGCGAAGCGAATCGGTTCTGGTAAGTGGTATGGAACGCAGACGGTTGCTTATTCTTTGTTGGCTATGGGGAAATTTGTGGGCAATGGCGAAGCCAATAACGAATTGAAATTTGCTTATCAAGCAGGCAATGGCAATTGGGTCGATGCGGGTTCTGAACAACCCATTATGCAAATCGAAATTCCTGCTTCTGGTGGAAAGGTAGCGGTAAAAAACCAAAGTAAGGGGACGCTTTTCTCTCGTTTGATTTTACGTGGACAACCCTTGATTGGCGACCGCACCGAAGTCAATAATGATTTGAAATTGGCGGTAGCTTATAAAACAACTAATGGAAAATCTATTGATATTAATTCTATCGAACAAGGAACCGATTTTATTGCGGAAGTAACGATCACCAATCCGGGAACCAGAGGTCAGTATTATAAAGAAATGGCTTTAGCGCAGGTCTTTCCATCTGGATGGGAAATTCTAAATACGCGGATGAGCGATGTTCAACATTTTAAAAATACCAATACCCCAACTTATCAAGATATTCGCGATGATCGGGTTTATTCTTATTTTAATATTGGTCCCAAAAAATCGAAGACCTATCGAGTGCAATTGAATGCTGCTTATCAAGGACAGTATTATATGCCAAGTGTCAACTGTGAAGCGATGTATGATTATACCATCAATGCGCGGCAGCCCGGACAATGGGTGGAGGTGGTGAAACCAATGACGCAGTAGCCTTGGAAATGTTCTTTATAAAATAAATCACTAATAGGCAGTAACTTAAAAGTTGCTGCCTATTTCGTAGGTGAAAACTTACTCGAAAAGAAGGATAGACAATCAAAGCTAAAAATAATCTCAACTTAGATTTTGCCTTAAATATTTCCAATCAAGGTTAAAACGATTTTGACAAGTCAAAGTTATATTTCTTCTTTTTCACCATTAGCAAAGACCCGGTAATACTTATTTCCTTCAATCAACAAACCCTCTGATTTTTTATTCGGCCAATTTTTGTGATAATCTTTTGGATGTTGAACATCAATTCCAATTACCTTTCCGTCGTATTGTCTATTCACTTTTGATTGTACGGTATGTCCAACAACAACTGATTTGGCATTAAATTTATTTAGTCCTTGGTCTACTTGTTCTTGGGTCAAATCATCTTTGAAATAACCTCTATACCAAGAAATACCCGTATGCGTAGAAACTATTAATTGTTCCGTATCTTTTTCTGTTGCTGGATAATAAGGTTTGTAATAATTCCGTTTAGCCATCTGATTGATCTCATCCAGGTCTAACTTAGCGTTTGCTAAATCAGGATGTATTCCTCCATGAACAAAAAGGTTTCCATTGATAAGTTCTATGGTGTTTTTATTGGCCATCCATTTGCCGATAAACGAATTTGTATCGTATAATTCATTTTGTTGTTTTTCCAAAATGGCAGCAACATGAAAATATTTAGGAGATGCAGACTCATAATTTCCTTGCATATTTTTTAATTCATGGTTTCCTAAAATATAGTGAACAAAGCCGCCTTGCTGTTTGGCCTCTTGCTCTAGTTTGTAGATAAACCAAAGGACTTGAGTAGTAGAAAACCCTCTATCCACAAAATCGCCAACTAAAACTAAATGCCCAGTGCCAAAAGTCCAGTTCAGATCATGGTCGATAACTTTGTTGTTGATCAGAAAATCATGAAAAGTTTTATAAGCACTTTCAATATCCGAGATTGCCAAAATCTTATTCTGATCATTATAAATAGTAGCAGGAGGCTTAAAATCAGCTTGGATGGAAACGTCGAAATGAGAGGAATCCAAGGGAAAATAACAGGAGACCGGAATCAAAGAATCAATTGGATAGATTTTTTGCGCTAAATAAAATCCGTCTTCTTTATTGCCTTTAATGTAGTTGACCTGTAGCAGACTATCCTGCTCATAAAAAACATAAGGCCCTTCTTTATCCCAATCCATCCTCAATGGATTATCCCCATAATGCAATCCTGCTCCATGATATAAACCAAATAGAATGGCCGCAATTGCAAGTAGGAGAAAAGTTAAACTTATATGTTTTAGGTATCTGAATATTCTTTTTTTCATTTTTTTTGCTTTTGAACAAAAGTAAATATAGAAGTAGTTTTTAAACAACTTCATAAGAAGATCTTAGGTGGTCAAATTTTTTTAATGATACCGAACTACCCAATCCTCCCATCTTTTTTCTATTTTAGACTTTCCTCTGATGATC
>CAYQRA010000335.1:0-7425 GCA_964419315.1 uncultured Saprospiraceae bacterium
TTTGGATGGTAAAAAATGTACCGCTGAGTACCAGCGTTTCGCTCCACAAAAATTTCAGCCTTCCGATCAAAAATTTTTCCTACAACTCGGTGGCAATTCCTTTTCTGCCAATCACTTAGAACTTGATCTTCCAGACATCAAAGGTCGTTTGGAGTTTTCCAACCTGACCCCTTGGCCCAAAATGCTCTATGCTCCGGGGATCATGGGTTGGTTTTCTTTTGTTCCTTTTATGCAGTGCTATCATGGGGTGGTGAGTGTCAACCATCAGATCAGTGGACATTTGGAAATCGAAGGGAAAAAAGTAGATTTTAATGGTGGCAAAAGTTATATCGAAAAAGACTGGGGCGTATCTTTCCCCAATGCTTGGATCTGGACGCAAAGCAATCATTTCGGAGCAGAGGAAAAAGTTTCCTTAATGGCATCGGTAGCCAACATCCCTTGGTTGGGCAATCACTTCGTCGGCTATATTGTAGGCTTTTTATGGGAAGGCAAAATCTATCGTTTTGCGACTTATACTGGCGCACAGATGAAAGCGGCGCTAGGAGAAGATCGGGTAACTTTAGCTTTTAAAGATCGCAAACACGAATTGCGCATCATTGCTCACAAAGGCCCTGGTGGTGATTTGATCTCTCCTATTTCTGGAGAGATGACGGGCAAGGTTAATGAAAGCATGCAAGCCAGATTAGAAGTTCGTTTTTTCAAAAATGGACAATTGGTGTATAGTGGCGAAGGTAGAAATGCTGGATTAGAGGTCGCTGGAAAAAAAGAAACCTTATTGACCGATAAATGGCGGAGGTAAAAGAAGCTTATAATATTAATTCATTTACCTCAAAAGAAGGGCATAGTTCTCTACTATTGATTTTAAACTCTAAATATTTCATAACGCGTTGAGAGAAAATCTTGACGCGCTTGGAAAACGGACTCTGTATTTCTTTCCTTTTTTTTATTTTCCCTATATATTGTATAAACAGTTATGAAAACTTAATTCTAACATTGGAATTACACCTCTTAGATAGCGATAGTATTGCTATTGACAATTAAAACTTACTCCCACGTCTCCACCTTCTATTAATTACTTTGCGAGCTCTCTTAAATTAAGATTTTAGAGCTACAATCTATTGTTCTCATCAGCGCGTAATTTATTCCTACGAAACTTAAACTGGACCAGATGCTAAACCTGATCTAGCCCGAAGTATGCCTATAAGAGTTTTAAGAAGTTGTCTAAAAACTGGTAGATGGTTTAATCCTAAGCCATTGAATTCCAATTTTAAAACAGCTTTAATATTAAGTAACTTAAAATATATTACGATGAAAATCAAAACAATTTTATTAAGCTTTCTCTGTCTTTTTTTTATCCCACCCAATTTTTTGATGGCCCAAATTACGATGGATGAATTCATTGGAGCAAACACTCGTAGAGAAGATCCTCTTCCTCCTGTTGGCTTTGCAAGAGAATATCATAATTGGGTATTGGATGAAGGATTTGAATGTGGCTATTCAGATTATTCCCCACATTATCCCGGCAATCAATACAAATGGAATCCTCCATACCAAGGTAGAACCAGTGTTGAATTTGACCAGTATTACGCCAGTTATAATAATGCAGGAATCATCGTTTCGCCATCAATGGTAGGTACTATTCCACAAGTTAATAATCCTGCATGGTGTGATAATACCGACAACATTGAGAACCTGCTAGAACAAATTCCTGTGAAGCTAGGAAACTCACCAGATCTCGCCACTTCCTACTTAGAACATGCAGATTATCTTTATCATTTTTTAGCACGATATGGACAGACCGAATTTTCTACAAATGGAGAAACTAACATTATAGACCCTAAGCTTCATGTAGATGAAACGGTAAAAACGGGAATGGACTTAGTAAGGTATCTGGAAAATTGGAATGAGCCAGATAATTTCTGGGATCCCGGCGCTTATTTTACTGGCGGACAATTTGCGGCCATGATGAGCGCAGACTATGATGGACATATGGGAACAATGCAAAGTCAGATACCTATCAATGGTACCAGCTATCCCGTTGGAGTAACCAATGCCGACAGTAAGGTTTCTTTTGTAATGGGTGGTATATCTGAACTTGACCGAACCTATATGCAGGAAATTGCAACTTGGTCAGAAACCAATCGAGCTGGTGCAAGTAAAGTTTATCCTTTCGATGTCTTTAATTTCCATCACTATAGTGATCGAGAACCCAATGGCTTTAATATCGCCGAACATGGTTTTAGTCCTGAAGAAGATATATGGAACAATAAATCCTTAAAGTATAATATGATCCAAATGATTCAGGATATGGGACAGGATTTTGATCTAACAGATTTTCCAAAATTAGAATTCTGGATGTCAGAATTTGGCTATGATACGAGCCCTTATTCTTATCAGGCTTGTATTCCTGATTATGATATTACCCCTCCAATTAGTGCTGGTGACAATTGCGCCATTAGCAATCTTAGAGATGATTATTTAAGTTGTATTGTACCATACTGGCCTTTAATAGAAACCGTAGATCAAAATAGAATTTACCAAATATTATATGAAGTTCAAGGACAATGGTTGGTTAGATCTATTTTAGAAATGTCAGCCACTGGATTTGACCGCGTCATGATTTTTGATACCAGAGATGCTCCCGGTGATCCTTCTTATTGCCACGATGGTGATGATAACAATCCTCCAGATGGCCTTTGTGATAGATCAGGCGTCTTTTCTAAATCTGGTCTTTTCGGAAGTGTTGAAACTGCTTTTATGCCCAAAACTTCTTTTTATTATGTTGGTACTGTAAAGAGTTTATTGACTGGTTATGTATTTGACAATGATGTTCAAACCGTTTGTCCAGACCCGATGGATTGTAGTAAAAACCCAGGAGCTATTGTCGATTGTGATAATGATTTCCCAAGAGTGTATGAGTATACCAATTCTAATGCGACGACCTCTCCTATTTATTCTTTTTGGAGTCCAACATCTTGCGACAAACCAGAATATACTCATTTGATAAATTTACCTGCCGGAACTACTGCAGCGACTTTGGTAGAATTAGAAGACAATAATGTCAATGGAAAATTCACAATAGTATCTAGTCAAATTCAGGGAAATCAAATTGAAGTTATGGTTTCAGAACGGCCAAAATTTATATTGCTTGGTCAAGAAATTGAATCTTGTCAAGTCAATGCTGTCGAAAACTTAAGTGCTGAAACAATCGCCTGTAATGCTGTAAATTTAGAATGGGAAATTTCACCTACTGCCGGTTGTGCGATAGATCACTATATTCTTTCCTATGCTCTGTCTACCAACATTAGTGATCCAATGGATGTAAGTCCTGCTCAATTAATGCTTTATGATAATGATTTATCAGGTTCCCTAACGGAGGCATTTGTAAGTGGATTAGAGGCGGATCAATGTTATTGGTTCTATATAACTCCAGTGAGCGAAGATGGTTCTCCAGCGGAGCCTCAATATGTAGCTGCCGCTACCTTACCTAATCCAGAGATGTGTTGGATTGACATTCTAGACCCCTCTATTACTATTTCAATACCTCAATGCGTAGGAGCTTGCCCCACAAATACTTATTTAGGTTGGGCCTCTGATTTTTTCAATTATGGCCAAGTTGGAAATCCTAATTTTTGTCTAGAATGTGATTACTTGGAAGATGGTACTCCCTACCCTCGTTCTTGGATTTATGATAATGCTGGTGGAGTTGGAGGAACGAATATCACCTATTTTGATGTCGATCTAGGACAAGCCTATGATATCAAAAGTATTGCGCTAAATGACGGAACCGACGCTGGTGAAGTTCAAATTCTCTATGACGATGGTTCTAGTGTTTTCCAAACTTGGGACACCTATTTCACGGATGGTAGTTTGTACCACTGGGTGTATTTGACCAATGCAATTACTCCGGGTATTGGTATCGAAAGGCTAAGATTCCAGTTTAATAGTCCTCAAGCAAGAATTGATAAAATAGTGATTTGTGGTCAGGCCAACAATGAATACGAAGGCTGTCTAAGTGGTGCTACTTTTCCCTGTACAGTAGAAGCCAATTTCGAAGTAGATGTATGCAACTATACGGTACAAGCAGATGCAGATCAACCCGGAAATTGGGATATGGGAGATGGTACTACTTATACTAATGTTGCAAACATCTTGCACAGTTATTCAACAACTGATGATTATGATATTACTTTTTCAGTAATGATTCCTTGTATTTCGGAGTGTGTAACTACGGTAAGTATCCCGGAGGTAAATGCTCCTGATGCCACCTTTGATTTTGATCAACAAGAATGCAATCCTTACCTCCAATTTATAGCTACAGATAATTCTTGGAATCACCTTTGGGAATTTGAAAAAATTTCACCCTATGTTGCCTTAGGTAGTAGTCAAGATATTAATCCAAGCTATAATTTTCCTGGGCCAGGAAATTACAGAGTGATTCATACCGTCACCAATGATTGTGGTGTAGTGGTAGTGGAAAAGGAATTGACGATCACGGAGTGTACACCGAATCCAGTTTGCAATTGCAATCAAGAATACCTAGGTACGATCAATGGAACTGTAAACATTTCAGGTAGTATTCTTGCAAATCCACAAGAAGTAGGAGGAAAATGTATAGAAATAAATGGCAAACTAATTGTTGATCAGTCGACTACATTTACTCATGTCGAATTGGTGATGCACCCTGGCGCTGAAATCAGAATAAAATCAGGCAATACTTTATACATCGCAAAAAATAGTTCTTTTCATGGATGCGATGAAATGTGGAAGGGTATCTATGTAGATCCTGGCGCTGGATTTTATAGTAGCGAAGAAATAGGACCCAATACAATCGAAGATGCTTTAATCGGCATAGCTGCTAATAGTCCAGGAAACATCTATTTAAACAATACCAAATTTGAAAATAATTTTATTGGGTATGCTCAAAGAGGGAATGGAAATACTGCAATCATTCAGAGTGAATTTCTGTCAACAGACTTTCTTCTACCCAATAATACCAGCTACCCTACAGATTTCGTTTTACCTTCAGATATTCCTGTAGTTTTAGACTGGGGATATACAGGGATGTTTTTAGAAAACATCAGTCAAGGATGGGTAGATTGGTTTTGGGGGTGGAATCAAATTTCTGGATCTGTAAATGGAATAATTTCGAGAAATAACTCTATCACCTTATCCCCAAATGTTTCGAATCTAAAAATCAATACAGCCTATGACAAAGAAGGTTTTGGAATTTGGGCGGAAGGTTCGGGTGCCAACAACCTAAGCGTACACAATGCTTCCTTTAGCAACTGCGAAACAGGTGTCTTTTCAAAAATAACCGGAATAGGCGTCAGTAAAACAGATATGACCAATATTAAAACAGGCATAAATATTCAATCGGTAACCCATGCTCCTATTGGCATCGTCAACAACGAGATATCTGCTGATGATTATGGGATCCGGCTAAATTCCAATGCCTTTCCATCTAGTGTAAACATTTTTGATAATACTATTGATGTTGGGAAAGTTCCACAAGCAAGCGAATATGGTAAGGCCGCTATAGATATCAACTTAGTGCAGATGAGTTCTTTTAAGATCACCAATTTTGGAGAAATCCGAAACAATGCAATTAGAGTATTTGGAAGTAATGATCTAGTATCAGGAATTAGGTTTTTGAATAGCTTCGGTTTTAAAATTCAAGAAAATAATATCCGCTTAGAAAATGAATCCGTCTATACACCGAACAGGAATGGAATGTACCTTATACAATCAAGTGGCCTAGATGTTTCTTGTAATCAAATCACCGGAGTAGCTAGTGATCTTTGGGCAAATGGCTCTCTAGTAGGAATAGATGTAATCTCTTCTTCAGATGTAGATTACCATTGCAATAGTTTTGACAAAACGGGGCGAGGGATGAAATTTGTGGGGACTTGTATCTCCAGCATCAGTGCCAATGAATTTAATACGCATGAGATAGGACTAGAAATCGAAAATGATAACGCCATAATCGGTCAACAAAGACATCAAGGGAATCTTTGGAATGAGACAGATGGAGTTGGGGCTAAGAATGGTGCTACGATTTCGACGAACCTTGATCTTAATTCTTTTTCGATCAATCAATTTAGTAATTGTCCAACTTCTGTCAATGAATTGTACCCTTGCAATATTGACGTAAATCCAAGTGCAGGTAATCCTCTAGACTGGTTTAAAATATTACCATTAGGTGTCAATGACCAAATTGAGACTTGTGGTTTTAGTGGAACATGTGAGACTGGCCCAGAGTGCTGTTATCCAGAGTATAATATTACAAATCTGGATGAAACTATTAAAGAAGGAACATTCCAATCTACAAAGTATGAATCAGAAACACAATGGCAATTAAATCGTCAATTGTATAGAAAACTTAAAAGATACCCTAACCTACAAAACCTTAGTAGCTTTGGTAGTTTTTATAATAACCTAATAGGAAGTCCACTTGGAGAGTTAGAAGAAATACAAGCACAAGAAGCATTAGTTTTTGAACCCTATATAGGATTGGAAGATAGGATTTCTGCAATACGATCGTCCATTGAAAAGGAGGTTATAAATATTGATTCCCTAATTTTTTTATCTTGGCAAAGTAGCGGTCTTGATAGCATTCAACTTATTGCCACTATCCAACAAGAACAATTTGAATTAAGGAAAAATCAAAATGCTTTGAAGACGCTTATAAGTAGTCTCTATACTGATCGACAGTCCAAAGCAATTTCCTTACAAAGCAATAATGCATCTCTTCAAACTACAACTATCTGGGAACAAAACGAAAAGGCTGTCAATGACATCAATCTAAAATCTTTGTTTCTACAAAAATTACCGACTGATCCTTCTCAGCTAGCTACTCTTCAATCTATCGCTATCCAATGTCCCATCGAAGGAGGCCCAAGACCTGTCTATATGGCAAGAGGAATACTAGATATCTTAAACATTACTTTTGTTCCTGATGCTTGTGAAGCGGAAGAAAGAAACGAGAGAAGAAGTAAATCAGCAAAAAATAGCCCTACCCTTAACCTTAGCCCTAACCCAGCAAGTGATCAAATACAGATTTCCCTCAATGGCTTGGCAGAAGTAGAAAGCTATTTACAGATTACCGACCTTAATGGACAAATTTTAAGCTCCATTGCGATACAAGATGATAAATATTCTTTCCAAGTTTCTACCGAATCTTTTTCCCCTGGGATTTACTTTATCTCGCTCTACCAAGGAAAAGAGAGAATCGATACACACAAAATGATAATTCAAAGATAAATTCTTAACTTGAAATTACCGGAGGCAAACGCCTTCGGTAATCTTTTTAATTCCATATAATTCTTATGCGTTACCACCTCCTTTTATTGATTCTTTTTTTATCCTTTCAAAGCTACGCCCAAAAAGAAGACAATCTATGGTTAATGGGTTATGCCAGTAATC